>JAPYPO010000056.1 GCA_029937645.1 Candidatus Hydrogenedentota bacterium | reverse complement strand
ATTATGGAGTACACGGATGTCTGTTTCGCGCCCGTGCTTGACTTGGAGGAAGCGCCGCAACACGAGCACAATAAGGCGCGGAATACCTTCGTAGAAATTGAAGGCGTGACGCAACACGCGCCCGCGCCCCGCTTCAGCCGGACGCCTTCCTCGACACCAACACGCCCGCCACTTGCCGGGGAACATACGGACGACATCCTCGGGAGATGGGGATTTTCCGATTCGGATATCGCGGCGCTAAAGGAGAAGGGGGCAGTATAGTCCCATCAACCGCGTGAACAATAGCGCATAACTGCCATCCCTTCTAGGGAGGGAAGCAACGGGAGGGTCGAGATGTCGACCATGCAAACCAACCACGAGATCCGCCGCGTGGCCTGGATTCACCCCCGAATGCACTCCCACAGAAGACAGTGCGATCAAGAGAGGACAACTATCTCGCGCAATCGCACATCTTTGGCGGTCCGCATGAGTATATTGTTACTGATCCTGGCTGGATGCGCAACAAGCCCCGTCGAGCAACTCGGTGCCGCAGATGCTTATCGTCTCGGGTTCGTCGAGTATCTTGTGGACTTTCGGTTTAAGGGAAGTGTAACCGAACTTGGATCGGGCATGCCTCTGAGGAAGGCTGAAGTCGTCTTGGTTGATACTGGCTTAGGGTTCCCATATGGGGTCCGGAAACCAATCACGCAGAGCGACGCTGAAGGTCGGTTCGATTCTACATACCTCTATTGGTGGCATGTTAGTGTCGCAATACCGCCACGTCATCCGGAACTCACTGACGAGGAATATCAATCAGAGGAGTATCAATCAGGAATATACGATATCTTAAGCCACAAGAAGGATTACTTTGAAGTGTGGGTAGTCAAGGATGGTTATCATACTCACGAATCTACATTTGACCTCGATCAATTGCGGGACGCGATCCCGCCTCGTGAACCGCAGAGTTTTGACGACCGGCCACCCGAGCCTTCACCGCCAACCCTTGTTGATCTAGGAGTAATTCAATTGGAGAAAGACGAAAACTTCGTCGAGTGATACTCAAGCCGTCGTCCTTAGGATCTATCTCGTCTAGACCTTCGCCGCCATCCGGCTTGCCTGATCGATCGCCCGTTTCGCATCAAGCTCCACCGCTTCGTAAGCGCCGCCGACCAAGCTGACGTTGACGCCCTCATTCTCCAGGTCGTCGTACAACGTGCGAAGCGATTCCTGCCCTGCGCAAACGATCACCGTGTCCACATCGAGAACGCGCGCCTCCCCTTCGATGATAGCGTGCAGCCCGTCGTCGTCGATTTTTTGGTATTCGACGCCGCGCAGCATGTGGACTCCGCGCCGCTTCAAGGTGATGCGGTGCGTCCATCCGGTCGTGCGGCCCAGGCTTCGGCCCATGGCCGTGGGTTTACGTTGCATCAGATACACCGTGCGGTCGGCAGCCTCCACGACCGGCTCCACACCGGTCACGCCGCCCCGGGGATGATTCTCAAAATCGATTCCCCACTCTTTCGCGAATACATCGATGTTGAGCGCGGCGGAGGGACCCGAGTGGGTGACAAACTCCGCCACGTCAAATCCGATCCCGCCGGCGCCGATGATGGCAACTGTTTTGCCCACGGGTTTTCTCCCGGTAATCACGTCGATATACGCAACCACTTTCGGATGATCGATGCCTTCGATATCCGGGATGCGTGGCGCGATTCCGGTTGCCACGATGACCTCGTCAAAGTTTTCGTCCTTGAGCGTGGCGGCGGTGGCCTTGGTGTTCAAACGTAGGTCGATTCCGAGAACTTCGATCATGCGAGCGAAATAGCGAATCGTCTCGGAAAACTCTTCCTTGCCCGGAATGCGTTTGGCGAGGTTAAACTGGCCCCCGATTTCCGAGGCCGCGTCAAACAAGGTAACGTCATGGCCCCGTTCGGCCGCGACGGTGGCGTAGGCCAGCCCGGCGGGACCCGCACCCACAACGGCGATGGACTTGGGCGCGCGCGTCGGCTCGTAATTCAGCAGCGTCTCGTGACAGGCCCGCGGATTAACCAGGCAGCTCGTGGGTTTACCAGAGAAGGTGTGATCCAAACAGGCCTGATTGCAGGCGATGCATGTGTTGATTTCGTCCGTGCGCCCCTCGGCCGCCTTGTTAACCAACTCGGCGTCCGCGAGCATGGGCCGCGCCATCGCCACCAAATCCGCCTTGCCCTGAGACAGTACCTCTTCGGCGACCTCCGGCATGTTAATTCGATTACTCGCGATGATGGGCAGGGTGATCTCTTTGCGCAAACGCTCTGTCACGGAGGTAAAGGCCGCGCGCGGCACCATCGTCGCGATCGTGGGAACTTGTGACTCGTGCCAGGTGAAGTGGCAATTAATGATCGTGGCGCCTTCCGCTTCGACCGCCTTCGTGAGCATCACAACCTCCTCCCACGAGAGTCCGCCTTGGAGCATATCCATCGCGGGAACCCGGAAGATCACGATGAAGTCGTCGCCTACCGCCTTACGGATTCGGCGCATTACTTCGACGGGGAATCGCATACGGTTCTCGAAGGAGCCGCCCCATTTGTCGGTCCGCCGATTCGTTTTCTCGACAAGAAAGGTGCTGAGGAGGTACCCGGCCGATGAAATAATTTCGACCCCGTCGTAGCCCGCCTCTTTGGCTAAGTTTGCGCACTGTGCGAAATCGTCGAGCTGTTCCTCGATTTCCGATTCGTCCAACTCGCGAGGAACTTCTTTGGCAATTCGGGATTTGATCGGAGAAGGCCCAACGGGGTTGCCCCGCGCCAACGGACCCGCATGCAGGATTTGCATACAAATCTTAACCAAAGGATCCGCCGCATGAACCGCCTCCGTGATAAGGCGATGCCTCGCGACATCCTCTGGCTCGGACAACTTCGACCCGATCCCGCCCGAGCGATTCGGCGCGATCCCACCGGTGATGATCATACCCACACCGCCGCGCGCCCGTTCCGCATAATAGATGGCCAGCCGCTCGAAGCCGTTTTCCTCCGACTCCAGGCCCGTGTGCATCGAGCCCATCACGGCCCGGTTCTTGAGGTGGACTCGCCCGGTATCCAGTGGCGTGAAGAGCGTGGGGTATTTTGTGTGACCCGGTTTTTCAGTTATTGCTGGGTTCGTAATAGCCATTCGGTCTTTCTTGTTACGTTAAGATACCGTACCCTTAAACGTTCTCATTGACAGGTTTCGGGGGGCTGCGTCCGTCCAATCAATCCAGCTTATACACCCGACTCGCCGTGCCGCTGAACATAGCGGTCTGTTCGTCTTCGCTGTATTTGGCCGCGATCTTCTTCAATCCGTTGTAGAGGACGTGATACGACAGCGACAGGCGATCTACCGGAAAATTGCTTTCGAACATGCAGCGGTCGGCGCCGAAACATTGGATTGTGTGATCATAGTAGCGCTCTTGGACTTCGACGAATTCGTCGGAGGTTGCCGGCGTGGCGCGGGTGTTCCAACCGAAGCCGTTGTCGGGCATGGCGAGGCCGCCGATTTTCGCGACGACATTCTTGCACTCGGCGATGGCGGCCATATCGTCTTTCCATTGCGCGAAGATCTCTTCCCGTTGTTCGGCGTAGGGCCCGACGCCGAGCGGCGTGCCGAAGTGATCAAGGATCATCGTGGTGCCCGGGACGGCGGCGGCCAAGTCTCGGAAGTCGAGATTTTGGTGGTGGTAGTGCCAGGTGTCGTAGGTGTAGCCACGTTCGCCCAGCCTTGCTACGCCGCGCCGGAAGTCGTCGGACTTGTACAGGCCTTCAGCCCCTTTGCCGGGGATGCCCAGCGCTTCGGGATGGTAAGGCTCCCTGGCACCGGCGTGTCGAATGCCACGAAATAACCCCTTCGCCGCCTCTTCATGCGCGTCGAGCACCTCATCCAACTCAGCAAGCGCCAGATCCGTTCGGCCCACGATGGCGGAAATCACCGCGCCGCCACCCGAACGCGAAGCCGCAGCGATGGCCTCTACAAAAATGGTCTCGCCGATGACCTTCAAGTGCTCCGGGCCCTCCTCATGATAGCTCGCGCCACATTCGAGGAAGACCGTTTTGGTCACGTTATGCCCCGAGCCGGTATCGGCCCATAGATTTTCCAGGATGTAGGTAGACGTGGGCCGTTGCCAGAGGTGGTGATGCGGATCCACGATGGGGCGATCCGGATCGATAATCGTCTCGGTGACTTGGTCCAGCCACTCGTTGCTGCCTGGTTTCACTTCCGCCATGTCGATCTCCTGATTCGTTCGCTCTATTGATTAGCCACAGAGAAACCACGTCCCTATGCGCCTCTGTGCCCTCTGTCGCAAAAAATCGCTGAGGTGCTTCGGACCCTACCAACTATCCCGCCCCATTCATAATCACTTCCACTTGATCCTCCGGCGCGTAGGTATAGGAACCCGGCCGGAACGGGTGGCCCAAGTCGCCCATGAGCCGTCGTTGCCTCGGTGTGCAACGGTCCTTCACACTCGCAACCGTCTCAAAATCATATGCGCGCACAAACAACTGGCAGTAATTGTAGAGCAGCGTTTTTCGCGCTTCGCCATTAGGATTAGGGCTCGGGCCGTGCCACAGCGAATGCGGGAAAATAATACAATCGCCCGCCGAGCCACAGAGCTGCACCGCGCCCGGCGTCTTCGGGTTCAGGGTGGCAGGGCTAGCGTCCTCCGGAAAGGGCCGCATGTGGCTTCCGGGAAACACCGTAAAATTGCCGATCCCAGTTTCGTTCATGTCAGTGAGCAAATACATAGCCTTCATGGCCAGGGGGCGGCTGGTTTCGGTGACTCGAATGCGCCGCAATGCCTCGCCGCCATCGGTGTGTATATAACCCCCGAATGTCTCCGAAGGAGTGCGCACGATGGCTTGCGTCATGCTGAGCAGCAAGTAGGGGCCCATGATATCGACAATGAGGTCGAAAACATTTGGGCGGTCCACGAGATCGATGAAGCTGGAGTGGTACGGCAGAAGCTCGCGGCGGTCCATATTACCCGTAGTGTCGAGATCGGGCGTATGGTCCATCCAGGTGTAGTGACCGCGCGGGCCCTCAGGCGAAGGCTCCCAACCAGGGACCTGACGCATGGAATCCACCTCCTGCGAGAAGGCCTCGACCTCTTCGGGCGTGAGAACATTCTTCAAGTGCAAGTAGCCGTCGGTGGCCCAATGGACGCGTTGTTGCTCAGTGAGCTTCATCATATTGGTCACGGATTTCCTTCTGCCTCACGGTATAGTCATCAGCGGTATCAAAGACGAATGAACATCATACCCCGTTTGTTCTACAAATGTCTCATCGCGCTCGATGTAGCGCGGGGGGGCCGGTTAGCTGATTGCGGGAAGGGCATCCCACTCCGGAATTTCAGCGACCATGATGACCTCTTTGCCGAGATGGGTAGACTGATATATAACGCCCCGGCTGTCCCCCGTGAAGGAGGCGCGGGGACGCCTCTCAATACCTTCCGTCTTGTGGCCTTGAGCCAGGAGCCTTCGCTCGCCGGAGTAGGGACTGATGATCCAAACATTGCGGTCTGAGTCGTCTCCCAAGATCCACTTACCATCCGGACTCCCCTGCGTGTGCCACGCGGGATAGCGGCATTGGAGCTTGAAATCGCCTCCCCCGAAATCCAGGCTCACGATGCCGTGCATCGCCTTAAGGCGCTCCTCATTTTCAGGCCAGATGGTAAAAAGAATGCGGTGGCCTCACCATACCCCATGGATCACCCATTCGTTGTACCATTCCGTGAACATTGGGAGGACTACGCCGGTGTTGTCACGCGTGACCCACATGCGCTGTGGGGCATCGCCGTCGGTTTCGTGGGAAAACAGGATAAGCGCAGGCACCGTTGGGTGGGCCTGAATTTGGCCAACCTTAAAGCTGACCTGCGCAACCGTCCTCCACAGCGGCATATTCGTGTCGCAAGCCACAATGCCCCATTGCCCGTCCTCGTTGAAACGGACGCCCGCATAGAGCGTCCGACCGTCCGCATCCATCGAGAGCCCGCCCACCACCTCGGCCACATGCGGGGGCAAGTCAGCCACGCGCCACGGCTTTCGCAGGGCGATGAACGCGGCCTCGACGAGTTGCTTCTCGATGCGGCGGCCGCGCAGCATGAAGACGAATCCCGAGGGGGGCGAGAGCACCCACGCGTCAATTGTTTCGCGCGCCAGGGGATGCGATTGGCCGGTAGCGAGGAGTTGGGCGTGGGGGACACGTACGCCCGGGCGGTCCGAGTTGAAGAGCACATAGCGCATGTCCCGCGTCCAGATAGATTGGGCCTGGTCAGGTAGTTCGTCGTTCGATTCCCCGTCCGTGAGTACATGGGTATAGGCCTTGGAAACGGGATCGCGATGGCTCTCTTTCCGGTACTTCCATGGGAACGCCAGCCCATCCGCCGGCCGTGGAAGCAGCAGCGCGCCCGCCGCTAGGGTCCCCAGGAAGGCTCGGCGGGAGATTGGCATGGGTTACTCCGAGTAGCTGGTGCGGATTTGATACAGGCGGCTCAAGGTTTGAAGTTCGGCAAGGAGGTCAGCGCGTTCGCCGAGGCGGCATATCTCTCCAATAAGATAATAGATTTTTTGGAAGGCCCAGTCGTGGGCGATGGCCGCGTCGCCGGATCGGGCCTGCTCGAAATCCGCCTTGAAAACCAATTCCTTCTGACGGTTGCCCGCGTCTCCGGCCAGCCGCATCACAAATTCCTTGTCCTCAGTAGGGAAATAGCGACCGAATATTTCCACGTGGCGTCCGAGATAAAAATCGGGCAATTCTTTGGGGTACATTTCCGTGTCATTGATGCGCCCGTAGTCCGATTTCAGGCCAACAAGGATGGGGTCATTCAACTCGCTAAAGAACACCGGAAGATCCTTGTCGATTGTGTCCATGCGCGGGGCAACCCGGGATCTTCCCTTATTGCGATAGGCCAGCAAGTCGAGCAGATATTGGTTCACGGTGCGGCCACCGCCAAACGCGTAGATGGTCGTGCGGCCCACATTCTCATCCGTAACCGCGTTAATCACATCGCGTCCCTTGAGCACACCCGTCGTCGGCCGACCGTCGCTGATAACTAAAACTACGCCGGGATTGCCTCTGGGCGGATTCTGTGAGATGACCGGGCGAATGCCTTCATACACATCCGTCTCGCCGCGTGACTGGATACGATCCAGAAAGGTATTCGCAGCCATGACCGTCTCGTGTGAGGCTTGGGTTGGGCCCGCGCGAAAAAAACTTGGCGTGTCGCGGAAAACCACGATGTTAAAGCGGTCCTCCGGTTTCAGCATGGCGATGCATCGGCGCAGGCCCCGTGCGGTCAAGTCTAATTTTCGTTGCATGATGCTCTTCGAGGCGTCGATGACAAAGGTAATGTCCTTGGACAACGTCTCGATGGGGCGATCTTCACGCGGCACGATGCGCAGCCGGAAAAAGCCCTGCGCCTCGCCGGGGGCAATGTAGGAATCCAGCTCGATGCTGACGAGATCGTCGATGAATTCATAGGGGCTCTCTTGAATGACTTCTTCGGTAACGGGCGTCCGTGCGAGAACGGTTTCGATGGGCAGTTCAGGAAGGTCGAGCGCAGGTTCCTCTTCGCGCAACACGCCTTCTTCAAAATCCGGCCGAATCCGTTTCAAGGTCTCCTGCGATTCCAGAGACTCTTGGGGATTCTGAGGATTCTGGGACTCCTGATCTTCCGGAGCTTCCCGCGGCTCCGATGCGCGAACGAATGCAGTCGCCGGATCGGTCGTCCCAGGCGCGAAGCCGAGGACTCCACCCAGCGAAGCCAACCGATCCTGGCCACTCAATACGGGCGATGCGCCGTCGTCGAGCACATTGTCTGGACTCGGCGCGACCACTCGTTTGGCGACGCGAATTCCGCCGCGAGATGCCGCCTGGGTGATCTCGATAATCTTGGCGTCGGCGCGCTCGAAGGCAAAATCATCCTGAGCCAGATCGTGGAGGCGTTGGATCGCGTCCGACGCCACGCGCTCGGCCAACAGGGGGATAGGCGTCGGCGCCTCAAGCAGCGGCTTGGGGTCGTCCAGGGGTTCTGCGTTACGTTCCAGCAAGCGTCCCGGACGGGGGGACTCCGTGTCTGGGGAAGCGCCGCCGCGCTCACGGCGTGACGAGGGCTCAGGCGTTTCCCATAGGTCCACATGGAAAAGGTCCAGCAGTTCTTCGGCCGAGGAATTCGCCTGAATAAGGCTAATGTTCGGAGCAACAACGTACAGCGATCCATACACGGCCAACGCCGCGAGGAAGCTGGGGAGGAACATTAATTTTCGATTCCGCATGAGCGTTTCCTGCGTTTGAACCTCAATGCAGCCAGACATCCAGTGCAGCCAGACATCCTCAAGGGCGTGGGCCCGATGGACCGCCTCCGCGCTCTCGATTAACCGCTGGAATCGAAGGGACGGAAGTTTCTCTTCTACGCCGACGTCGCTACCGAGGCATTGCCGCCAGTTTCGCCCGTGCATCGGCGGCACGGGGACTTTCCGGATAGTCCTCCAGCAATTCTTCGAGCGCATCTTTCGCCCGGTCCCTGTCTCCGCTTTTCTCGAAACATACCGCCGCACGGAACAGCGAGTTGGGCGTCAATTCCTCATGAAAAAAAAGTATCGCAATGCGCATGAAGTGGCGCGCCGCTTCGACGTACTGCTCCTCCGCTTCCAGCAATTCGCCCAGCCGGTAGCGGGCGCGCGCGCCATGTTCTCCCGTACCCGACTCAGCCGATTCCAGGTAAGCCGCCTTGGCCCCTTCCACGTCACCCGTCTTTTCGCGAAGTTGGGCTGTTCGGAAACGAGATTCCCCGGCGAATGCGCCGCTGGGAAAGGCCTCGATCACCGCCGCGTAGGATTTGATAGCCTCCTGCTCGGCGCCTTGCTTCTCCTGGGCCTCCGCGATCATAAAATACACGCGATCCATCGGTTCATAGGCAGGGAGTCTCTCGCGAAGCGCTTGGTTCACGTGAATCGAAGCGCCCCAATTTCCCTTAGAGAACAAGTGCCCACCTGCCCATGCAAACGTTTCTGGATTGAGCGGCACGCCAGGGTGTTCCTCGATAATTCGGGCGAAAAGCTCCGCGGCCCCGTCGTGGTCTTTCGACGCATAGCGCGCCAGTGCCATTCCTTGCAACGCGCGGCCGGCGTAGGGGCCTTGCGGCTTATCCTTGAGGGCCGCCTCAAAATAGACCATCGAATCCAGGGCCTCACCCGCCTCGCGCAGGAGATAGTCGCCCACCCGAAGGCGCGCCTCCGTGCGGTGCCGTCCCTTCGGATACTTTTCGAGGAGCAGCAAAAATGACTCGTAACTTTTTTTATACGCCGCGAGATTATGGTGGGATAGAGATAACCGGTATAAGGTTTGTTCTTCCGTATAGGCGCTTGGGGATCCGGCGAGAATTCCGATGTACATTTCGGATGCCTTCGCGTAATCGCCGACTCGAAAATTCGCGTCGGCCGCGCGGAGCACGGCGTCTCCAGCCAACGCGTTCTCGGGATACCGCTTCGCGAATTCGGCAAACACCTCGGCCGCTTCGGCGGTTCGGTTGGCCTGCGCGAGGCACTCGCCACTTTTGTACAGGGCTTCGGGGGCGAATTCGCTGTCTGGGTAACGCGCGGCGACCAGTCGGAACTCCTCATAGGCGTCAGCGAAATTTCCTTCCGAGGAGAGGATCGTTCCGAGCAAGAACGCCGCATCGCCGACGAGCGCCAGGTCAGGCGGGTCCTTCAGGAAAGCCTGCGCTTCCGCCTTGGCCTCCGCCAGGTTTCCACGCAGATGATGCACCCATGCCGTCTTATACTGGGCGCGGTGGGCGAAGTCGGTATCGGCGAATTCCTTCCGGAGCGATGCGTACACCCGCAACGCCTCGTCGAAGCGTTTCTGTTGTTGGAAGCAGTTGCCCTGAAGATAGGCCACGCCCGCGCGCTCCGAGGAATCGGGAAATTCGCGTAGAAACGCGGCTGCGGCCTCCGCCGATTTGGCGAATTGACCGCTATGATAGAGCGACCACGCATAGCCATAGGCCGCCTGCCGCGCATAATCCGATCCGGGGAAATTGCCACGCAACGCCTCATACGATTCTACCGCGGCGTCGAACCAGCCGAGTTTATCGTAGGCTTCGGCGGCGCGAAAACGGCATTCCATCCGCAAGTCCTCGTCGGCAGCCGGAGTGGAAGCGACGTTGGAAAATTCGATGGCGGCGCGCTCCAATTTTTCCTGGGCTAAATACAAAAAGGCCAGTTGATAGCGACCGTAGACCGCCAAGGCCATGCCGCCGAGCTCCTCCGATAGGGTCTTGAACGCGCCGACTGCCGCGTCCATGTTCCCCGAATCAAAATGGGTCTTGCCCAAATAATAGAGGCCTTCGGAGCGCAACAAATCGGGCGTGCCCGCCTTCGCTAATTCCGAGAGTGCGCGGCGTGCGCCGTCGTAGCGCTTTAGTTGGTAGAGAGCGACACCGCTTTTTAGTCGGGCCCGCGTTCGCATGATCCCCTCGACATCGCTGGCCAGGATGTGGGTAAACGCGTCCAGCGCTCCTTCATAATTGCCCTCCGCGCTTTCCGCTTCCCCGAGGCGGTAGCGGGCGTCGAAACGGCGCGCGCCGTTCGGGTAATCCTTGAGGTAGGCGCGATATTCCTCGGCGGCGTCCGAGTAAAAGCCCCGACCAAAGAGGCCGTTGGCGAAATCGATTTGTTCCTGTTCGTCAGCGGCTGCAGCGAGCGTAAGAGAAGCAAGTGTAAGAGCAAAGGCGGCGAGCCAAAAGAGGCGCGCGGGCCCGCGCCAATATCGACTCGCGCAACGCATCAGCGCCCTCCTTCCGGCTCTTCTTGAACCGCCGCGAAGGATACATTTTGAATGTTGGCGTTCTTGCAACAATTCAAGATGGCAATCGCGCGCCCGAGATTGGCACCGCGGTCGCCGCGAATGATCACCGAGCCCCCCGTGAGGTATTCCGATACCCGGTCTAGAATTTTCTGCAATTCGGGAATCGTGACTTCGCGCTCATTGATCACGATGCTGCCGTCCGCCAGTAGATTCACAAAAATCTCGCCTTGCATCCGTTCGCTTGTGACGGCGCCGTCAGCCGTGGGCAGCGTGATATCGATTTCGCTTTCCAAGGTCGCGTACACCGAGGTGACCATGAAAAAGACGAGCGTGAGAAACACGATGTCGATGAGCGGAGCCATCGGCACCGGGTCGCCGCCGTCTTCCTGTTGTTGTCGAGGCCCGAATCTCATTCGCTGTGATTCCGTACAAGGATTTCGACGAATTCGCTGGCATGTGCTTCCACCTGGGAAACAATACTGACCACGCGCCCGCGAAGGTAATAGTAAGACACCAAGGCGGGGATGGCCAGCAGCAGACCGCCCGCCGTTGTGATCATGGCCTGTGAGACATTGTACGCCATGGCGAGGCCCTTGACTTGCGCGTTGTCCAAGGCAATCGCGCCGAAGGCGCCGATCATGCCCCACACCGTTCCCAGCAGTCCAAGCAGCGGAGCGATAACCCCAATGTTGTTCATGTAGGAGATCCGTTGCCACAGGTCCGCAGCACCTCGCTCGCCTTCGCTTTCCATGGATTCCTGGATGATATACCGCTCCTGTCCGGACATCTTGAGGCCGGCGTAGAGCACTTTCGCCAGCAGCTCATCACGCCCTTCGCACATTTGATAGGCCCCGCGAATATCACCCGAGCGGACTTGTTCAGTGGCGCGGCGCATGAGCGTGCGTGGGGCCTCGCGCTTGGGTGTGACGGTGAGGAACAGGTAAAAGGCCATAATGAGGGCCACGAATCCAAGCGCCATAAGAACCCACAGGATGGCCCCGCCTTCGCGGATCATTTTTTGAAGCGTAATGTCTGTGGGGGCAGCGCCGTCTGCCTCGACGAGGTCCGCGGCGGGGGGGGGCTCCGCGTTCTGGGCGTAAACAGGTACTCGCCCGCCCAGCCCGTCCAAGGCCAGCCCCAGCACGATGGCCACCGTCACCCACAACCCGTATCGCCACATTCGCAGCACGACTCCCTTAATTCTTCAAGAAAACGCCAGCCAAACGCGCCAGCCCAAGAAATTCCGGCGCGGAGAAAGTGCCCAATAGTACCCCAGTCCAATCCCCCGTACCAACGAAAAGTTCCGAGCCCCCACCCGGTTACTTCAAGATTCCGCCCTTCATCGAGTTGAGGCGGATTCCTTGGAGCATCATATCTAACTCTTCGGGGTTCTCCGAAATCTCCATGCCCGTTTCAAAACTGATCATATCCGACTTGATAAGATCGTGGATACTTTCATTAAACCCGAGCATGCCCTCCTCCTTCCCCTGCTGGATGGCCATGTCCAATTGAAGCACACGGTCATCCTTGATGAGCCTGCGCACAATGGGAGTGGCGAAGAGGAATTCGCACATCGGCACCCGCCCCGCGCCATCCTTACGCGGAAGCAGGCGCATGCACATGATAGCCTTGAGGTTCATCGACAGGGCCGAGCGCACTTGGTCATGCTGAGTGGTTGGAAAGAGATCGACGATGCGATCGATAGTCTGGGTTACGTTAGTGGTGTGCAGGGTGCTAAAGACCAGGTGCCCGGTCTCCGACGCCGATATCGCGGCCTGAAATGTTTCCAAATCCCGCATTTCCCCCACAAGTATGACATCCGGATCTTGCCGCATAACCGATTTTAGTGCGGAGCCAAAATCTTTGGTGTCAATGGCAATCTCCCGTTGATTGACCACCCCCTTCTTATCTTGATGAATGAACTCGATGGGATCCTCGATCGTAACGATGTGGCACTTCCGCGACTGGTTGATGGCGTCGATCACCGCAGCGAGCGTGGTCGACTTGCCGCTGCCCGTGGTGCCTGTAATCAAGACCAGACCCCGCACCAATTCCGTCAATTTGTCTATCTGTGGGGGAAGGAAGAGCTGCTGGAAGCTCAGTATCTTCGATTTTATCCGGCGCATGACAATGGAAGCGGTGCCGCGCTGGCGAAAGGCGTTCACGCGGAAGCGGCCGATGCCCTTTTCCGTAAACGCCAAGTCGACCTCGCCACGTTTGTTAAGGTAGGCGCGCTGCTCGGAGCTCAGCATCGTCTTCAGGATCGACTGCATTTCCTGCTCGCCAAGAATCTCCTTACTCGCGGGTGTCATATCACCATCGATTCGATAGTACGGAACAGATCCAGTCTTGAGGTGGATGTCCGAAGCGTCCTTCTGAACCGAACGCTGCAACAGCTTTAGAAACCGATTATTTCCGTCGCTCACTGATTCCGCTTTCTTCGGCGCATGAACGCCGGTATGCTCATGTCTTCGTCGGGCTCTACTTTCGCCATCGCCTCGAAGACCGCCGGGTCATCCTGCGGGAACAAGTACTCGATTTCCGGCTCGTCCGTTGCCGCATGTTCGTCAGGCACCGCATGCTCCTCCGGCACCACATGCGCGTCCTCCGATGCCGCCACCTCCGCAGGTCCAGTACCCGTATCTTCCGATTTTGCAGCCGTCAGGTCAACTTTTTCCAGTGGCGGCGAATCATGCGTTGTTAGAGAAATGATTTCGGGAGACGAAATGCCTTCAGTCGGAGCGGCCAACGGGACGACTTGTTCGGAATCCCTCTTGCCAAGGGCTTCGGTCTTGAATCCGGCGGCGATTACCGTTACTTGTATCTCCGCACGCTCGTCATCATCCACCACCGCTCCAAATATGATATTCGCGCTGGGGTCCGCAGCCGCTTGGACGGCGGAGACCGCATCCTGGATTTCCCGCATCCCGATGTCACTACCGCCCCGGATATTGGCGATCACGCCTGTCGCTCCGTGGATGTTCGACTGCTCCAGCAGCGGACAGACGATGGCTTCTTCCGCGGCCCGTTTGGCGCGGTCTTCGCCCTCGGCGACCCCGATGCCCATGAGGGCTCGTCCTCGGGATTGCATGATCGTACGCACATCTGCGAAGTCGAGATTGATGAGGCCCGGCACCGTAATCAATTCAGATATGGCGCGCACACCGTTGTGCAATACTTCGTCGGCCTGCTTAAACGCGTCGAGAAGGGAAATATTATTCTGGCAGAGGCGCGCGACGCGATCGTTCGGCACGACAATGAGGGTATCGACGCGTTCCTCAAGATCTTCCAGACCCTTCATGGCGTTATCCATGCGCTCGTTTCCCTCGAAATCGAAGGGCAAGGTCACGATGCCGACCGTGAGCGCGCCGCTCGCTCGCGCCGTTTCAGCAACAATCGGAGCGGCCCCCGTTCCCGTTCCTCCGCCCATGCCTGCCGTCACGAAGACCATGTCGGCCCCCTTGAGCACGTCCGTAATTCGGTCGCGGTCTTCGAGGGCGGCCTTCTGGCCCACGAGCGGCTGCGCGCCCGAACCTAAGCCCCCCGTGATATCGGCCCCGATTTGCAGGCGCGTACCGGCGGGCGAATCCTTGAGGGATTGCGCGTCCGTGTTGATGGCTATAAATTCGACATCCTGCAGGCCTTCCTGAATCATGCGGCCGACGGCGTTATTTCCGCCGCCGCCCACGCCGCACACCTTGATGACGGCCCCCTGATCAAACGAAGTCAGTTCGTCGGACATTCCGATGCTCATAACAGTCTCCCTTCCTTTGCCTGCATTCCCTAAAGCTTTTGGTAACTCGCTGTTCATACCCATAGCATTCCGATCACTCACGCGCGTTCCCTAAAGGCAAATCTGCGCATTGGTTTTCATCCACCCGAACACCTTAAAGACAGATACATAAATTGCCGAATCGAAGATCTAAATATTGGCTGCATAGCGCCCGGTCCCCCTCTTGCTTCCAGAAGGAATCCAGGCGGCGCGCCTGTTCCGTGAAATTACCACGGCCCCACACAAGGGGATAGGCAAACTCATTGCAATACATGCGCAAGTTATCCGCGTGCTCCGCCGAAAGTTCGGATACCGTCACGCTGCGCGACATCTCCGTGCCAGAAAAGGCTGCCCATACATCCAGCGCCGCCATAACGGCTGGGTGCTCAATGTGTTGACCCGGCTCTACGAACTCAAGGCCCGGCGCCATGGATATGAAAGGCTCACGGGGCATTTCGTCCGACGCGTACTGCCGAAGCACGATTCCGGTCCCGTCCATTTCAAAGCTGCGCCGATCGACAATCAGCGAAGCAATCGGCGTACGTTCTTTCACGTACAGCGAAACAGTATCGGGATAAGTCACCTCGATGCGGCAGGATTCCACGAGCGGCATCGCCTCCACACGCTCACGGGCCGCAGCGATATCGATAAAGAAGACGTTGTCCGCCCGCGTCAACTCCGACGCGTCCCGGACCGCCATCGCTCTCAACTGTTCCGTGCCGTTAATAACAATTGTGCGGACCTCGAAGCGCGGCGAACTTCGCACG
>JAPYPO010000580.1 GCA_029937645.1 Candidatus Hydrogenedentota bacterium | reverse complement strand
CCACTTGACGGTGACTCCATTCCTGCCCAGGCGCTGCTGGGAAAAGAAGATGGGGCCCGAGCTCGTCAGCTTTATCGAGACCATGGCAAGTAGTAGCAAGGGGCTGGCCAAGAGAAGGCAGAGGAGGGACATGAGAAAGTCGAGCGTCGATTTCAGATACGAGCGATAGAAGCGTCTATTCATCTCGCCGCTCATTTCTCCAGAAACTCCGCGAATTGATCGGATAGTTGATCGCGCGAGAACTCCTCCAAGGCGACCCGGCGCGCTTGCTCGCCCATGCGTTTCCGTTCCTCGGGCTCCTTCTTGAGACGAATGAGCGCATCGGCGAACGCTCCCGGATCCTCGGGCGTTACGGGTAGGCCACATCCTTCTCGTTCGAGAATCTCCGCTACCCAGCCCGGATAGTTGACCAAGACCGGCAAACCGGTGGCCAAGTAGTCGAAAAACTTGTTTGGCGAAGTTCCGCGATAGAATTCGGGAACGTTCCCGAGAATCATCATTCCAACATCAGCCGCTGCGAGTATCTTCGTTAATTCTGTCTTCTTTACTGGGTCCATGAAAACGCAGTTATCGAGTGTTTCCCGTTCCTTGCGAGCGACGAGCCCTGGCTTGAGCCTGCCATCGCCGACAAAGACGAATTTGATATCGGCCACACCCCGGCCCTTCAATTCCGCGGCCACGTCAAGTACGGCGTCGAGCGCATTGCACACGCCGTGAGCCCCAGTGAATATCGCCACAAAATCCTCCGCCGATACATCAGGAATCAGTGATCGGTCGCCTATTCCCGGCATGAACAGATCCGTGTCGCAGCAATTAGGAATCATCGCGACATCTGATTTCTCACCGGTGATGCACTGGATGCCTTCCCGAATACCAGGGGCGAGGCCGATAAGCCGGTCCGCCGACTTGTACGATAGGTATTCTAGAATCGACATAGCGCCAAGCACCAGCGGATTCTTTACAATCCCCATCGCCTTTGGAAGTTCGGGCCACAGATCACGAACCTCAAACACGAAGGGCTTGCGCCTGAACACCTTTGCGATTATTCCGGGAATTCCCGCTGTGAGTGGGGTCGTTGTCGTAAAAATGAGGTCATAGTTCTCGGTAAAAACGATCTTCACACTGCGAAACGCAAAGCGAACAAAGATTAGAGCCCGCTTAAGTTTTCCATCGTAATTCGAGTAGGGAAGATACAGGGAAATAACATGAATTCCATCGACAACGCCTCGGTTGATCGGTGCCGTACCTTCGACTCCGGTCGTGCCAAGCGCATTGTCCCCACAAAGCATGGTCACCTCGTGACCGCGTTCGATAAGCTTCCGCGCCATCTCGTACGAGCGCGTACCCGTCGAACCTTCCCGGGTAGTAAAATGCTGGTGTACATACAGAATTTTCACGGATTCAAATCCACGGCTCCGGAGAATAGCGCACCGGAATTCTTAGGCCATTTGTGTAAACCGCGGAATAAAAGTGCAGCGGGTGGCGGTGTAAAAGTGTAACACCTCTCGCGCTAGTATCCCCGGTTTGGTGGGGGAATTCAAATGTTGGGTTGGCAACATGAGCGTGAAAATAAAGGCGGATCAGTTTTCGGGACGCACAACCTGGAAGCTGTTCAAGTTCCTGCATTCCCCATGCTTTGGGATCAACGGGTCGCGCTTAGACATCCCGCAACTCCTCTGAGTCCACGAAGTCTACTACGCCCACAAAGTCCACCGCCCAGCGAGATCACCTCTGCCCTGAACCAAGCACTTTTACCTGAAAACCAGCGCTTCGCCACTCGTCGTGATCCAGCAAGTTGCGCGTATCAAAAACAATGGGCGTGCGAACCAATTTGGCTAACTGGACAGGATTTAGGTATTTGTAGTCGCTATGGTCTGTAAGCAAAACGACGCAATCCGCATTCTGGAAACATTCCTCGATACTTGCCATCTCCAGAGGGCTGTTCTTCACATGGGGGTCGTGGACGGAAATCTGGAGGCTCTTTTCCTTGAGCAATTCGATCACCGTGAGCGACGGGCTCTCACGCATATCATCGACGTTACCTTTGAAGGCTAATCCCAATAGCGCGATCTTTGGGTTGTCGATCCCAGCCGTGAGGCCCTCTATCCCATCTACTACGTGCGACGGCATCGTGTCGTTGCGCGTGCGCGCGCGTTGGATGATCTGTGTTTCTTCGGGAAACATTTCTATGAGAAACCAGGGGTCAACCGAGATGCAGTGACCGCCGACTCCGGGGCCCGCCATGTGCAGGTCTACCCGGGGATGGCGGTTGGTGAGTCGAGCCACCTCGCTGAAGTTGATACGCAGATTCTCGCAGAGCACGGCGGTCTCATTGGCCAAGGCGATATTGACATCGCGAAACGTGTTCTCTGTTACTTTGACCATTTCGGCTGTGGTGACATCCGTGAGGAAAATTTCTCCTTCCACGAAACTTCCATAGATGGCCTCGGCCCGCGCTGCGCAATCTTTGCCATACCCACCGATCACGCGGTCGTTCGCGATGAGTTCTTTCAGAATCTTTCCGGGCAGGACTCGCTCCGGACAATGGGCCAAAAAAATGTCTTCGCCCACCTTCATACCCGATTTTTCCAGAATCGGTTTCACGAGATCGCGGCAGGTTCCCGGCGGCGAGGTGGATTCGAGTATCACGAGATCCCCC
>JAPYPO010000579.1 GCA_029937645.1 Candidatus Hydrogenedentota bacterium | reverse complement strand
ACGGCGGTTACGTTGCGGTCTTCGCCCATTTCTAGTTGGGCGGGGTTGTCGGAGCCGGTGAGCGCGCCTTGCCATTCTAGGAAGCGCCAGTCTTCGGCGGGGGTGGCGGTGAGGGTTACGGTGGGCGGGGTGGAGCCTTCGGCGAAGGAGTAGTCGCCCTCGCTCGGGTCGACGGAGCCCATGCCCACGACGTTGGTGGTTAGTGTAGTCTCGACGGTGGGGATATCGCCGGTGTATTCATAGGCCCCCATGTCGATGCCGTCGCCCTGAGGCCGCGCCACGCCGTCGATATCGACATCAGGGACCGGGATGAACAGCGAGTCTGGAGGGGGTTCCGCAGTGGCTGCGTCGATAGCGGGCGACTCGTTGCGCAGCCGTAAGTCGCCGCCCTCCGCATCGACAAACAACGGATTCGCATCGATGTTGCCCGTACCGTCATTTCCACCCTCGACAATAGAATACGAGACCTCCCCGAAGTTCCCCTCCTCTACCGGATCCGCGCCGTTGCCCCAAATGACGCTGTTATGAATCGATGCAAGGAGATCGGTCAATGCAATAGCACCCCCTGATGGCGCACTGTTCCCATAAAATGTCGAGTTCACAATCCGAAGCCGACCGAGGTCCGGGTTTCCGTCAAAGACGGTGCCGGTGCCCGTAATCGCGCCACCTATCGTAGCAGCACTATTTCCGCTGAATATGCAATTCGTGAATGTGCCGCGGGCGAGCCCAAGGCTAATAGCCCCGGCGTAACCCGTTTCAGCAATATTGTCGATAAATCTGCAATCGATGAAGTCGAGTGAACCTCCAAATGTACCAATCGCACCACTGGAACCACCAGAATTTCCCACGAAGTCTGTACGGACCACATTAATTGCTGACAAATCACCAGAGAGGAAGATTGCGCCAGCTCCTGAATTGCTTGAATTCTTATGGAACAGTGAGTCGAGAATACTTAGCGTACCGCCGCCAAACCAGATGGCTCCACCGCCCTGCCTATTCGCGGTGTTTTCTCGGAACACGCAGTTCTTGAATACTGGAGAGCCGGAGGAAAAGATGGCACCACCGAGCCCACCGTCGGCGTGATTGTTCGCAAAAACACAATTTCTAATCTGCGGTGACGCGGAACGGATTATGAGAGCGCCGCCCCGCTCAACTGGTGGCGAAGACTGATTCGCGTTTCCACCCGTAATTGTAAAGCCGTCCAGCACTACATCGTAATCATCGACGATTACATGCAAAGCGGGTATGCCGGAGCGAGAGACAGACCCATCAATCACTGAGGCATTCACGGTCCAGTTTCTCTCATCTCTCGTCAGCTCAGTGCCGGAGAACCCGCCAAACAGATCCACATTTTTCTTAAGAACAAGCGACCCTGTGTCAACCAATATTTCGAACGCCTCTTGGGGCGCGATATCAATAAGTGATGTTCGATTCTCGTTGTAGGTCGCGCCTGCAACCCACACTTCACCGCCACCATCACTAGAGGCAGAGTCAATAGCAGGCTGAATTGTGCTAAACGCAGTTGCCCAGGAAGTGCCATCCTTGGCTCCGGAAAAGTTGCTCTTATCCACATACCAAATCTCAGCACTGATCGGCGACGAAACAATGCAGAGTAGCAGCAGGGAGCAGAGCCGCAATGCCATTATCGAACCTCCTATGGTATTTGATGACGTATCACGCTAAATTATTAAAAGTTCCGCCACCAGTATGTAAACCCAGGGTCTGTCGGGTATTCGTCGGCGCCCATGTCGGCAATAAACCCCGGTCGTAAGGGCGAACCGTCGATCGGACCATGCTGATCGTCAAAATCTCTGAGGAATTCGTTGCTCGCATTTGGATCCGTTCTATTGATCGCAGGTGAATATTCGCCAGTGCTCGCATCCCCAGAGAGATGCAGAAAGTCGCTCAAGTTATTGTGAGTTTTGATCTTGATTTCGTCGAATCGATATCGCCCCCCCTCGACTTCGATTAGGAACTGTTTGTTGTCGAAGACGGGGGCCTCGAAGGTCTCAAAGATGAATTGCTTTGGTCCGCCGTCCTGCTGACGCGACACGCTAACGTATGGGCCTGCCACACGCATGGTGATGGTGTACCACACGCCCTCCTCCGTCGGATGGTTGTCCATGCCCCCATCAATGATAACGTCGGGCGTTCCGCCCACGATTTTCTGCAACCAAATCCTATCTTGATATCCGTCCAGCCGCAATCGCAGCCGGTTATTCCAGTCCTTGAAACGGAAATCGATCGAAGCCGTTTGAGCCCACTGTTCCAGTACCATGTATCGGAAAGAAATCTCCTGGTTTTTGTCGTCATTGGATAGAGTTGGAGGGGCATGGCTTAGGACAGTTCTAGCGGTCTTTGCTGGTAGGTCTTGCACGTAGAAATACCCCTATTTCTGAGTTTGCGCTTCACGTGTTGTTTGGGTGGTTCCCCTTTTCATCTTACTATGAAAGAGGCGTGGACGCCACCGAGGGGGAACTAGAGGTTCGATTTAGAATTGAAGACTATTTTTTGCGCCTCTCCTGGAAGTGTGCAAGTCACAGGAAGTTAAGCCGCAAAAGCGGGGACAGACCCGTCTCCGCTCGTACCTCGCTACGCTTGCGTCAGTCCCCGTTTTTGCTTAGTCTTCTGAGATAGTCGCACGGCGGATAATGATCCATCAGCT
>JAPYPO010000578.1 GCA_029937645.1 Candidatus Hydrogenedentota bacterium | reverse complement strand
GCCCCTTTCTTATCCCAATTTCCCGCGAAGCGGGTTCTGACTCGCAATGACAGAGAAGTTGACTTCCTTTATGACCCAATGCAGCACTAGAATGGCTCGAAGGAACGTGTCTGACCAGTCGCAGAGTATAGCTTAGGATGGCGGTGAATTCGTAATGGGCAAACAATGTTTCTGGCGATTCCGCTTGCCATAGTGCGATTTAGATACAGAGATGATCGCGTAAAAAACTCTCAGGATATGCGGTCGTTGGGTCTACTGCAAAGGGCGGGATAAAAGTGCGGCGAGTGGCGCTGCAAAAATGCGGCACTGATGGGGGCGGTATGGGGATAGGGAATTCGGGTTTTCAAGAGTAGGGTTTTGGATAGAGGAGGGGTCAATCGTCCTCTGTGCCCCCCCACTTTCGCCCTGATTACCAATTCGGAAGATATTGTATATTATTATATAAATATATTTATATCTTACAAAGAATAAAACGACGTGTTATGCGGAAACCATATATCCCCCCATCCCAAGTCTTGCGGGTGACTTAAGCGCATTCGTTCACAAAGCTTATGCTGTGCGGGGTGCTGGGTGGTTATGCCGCGATCTTGCGGTCTGAGGGTGTTATGAAGAAACCATCTAAACAAGAGTTAGGCGGACGCGACGACCGAAAGGGACCGATTCCGTCAAACATTAAGGGCACGCTAAAATGCAACAGTTTCTTCGAGCAGCCACGGCGGTGGTGTTTCTTCTCTGTGTGACCCTGGCCCAAGCCTGTGCGGCAGAAACAGGTGCGCAGCGTATGGCGCAGATGTCTGTCGATGCGCTGTTCCTCGTTGAAAGCCGGAATAATCAGGGATAGATGCACGATGGGGGTTCCACGGCAATGGCCTGGGGATAGTCGCTCATTTCTTGGATGTCTAACAGGAGGAATCTCCGGGGTCAGAAAACCGAGAAGGTTCCCCCCGATACTTCCTATCTGGGGAGCACCCACGCATTTCTGAATTGAACAGAACTGCCGTGTTCTTGCAGCATCAAACGGCCCACCGGGCCTTCTTCGTCGTAAGCGCCGTACGGTGTCAGACCAGCGCTCAGTTCGACATCGTCATGGATGAGGATCCCATTGTGCCGCACGGTGATCCGGGCATGCTTGGTTTTCGTGCCGCCGTCGTCAAACCGGGGTGCGGTCATCTCGATGTCATAGGTCTGCCACTCGAGTGGCGGCAGAGTCGCGTTTTCAAGGGGCACCGAATGGCTGTACAGGCCCCCACAGAAATTATCCGCCGCTTCTTGCGCAAAACTGTCCAAAATCTGGACCTCATAGCGGCCCATCACATACGCGCCGCTGTTGCCCCGTCCTTGACTCGTTGGAGCGACACCCGGTTTGAAGGGCGTGCGGAACTCGATGTGGAGAAAATGATCTCCAAATTCGCGGACAGTAGCAAGGTTGCTTCCACTGACTTCAGTGGCTCCGTCGTCCTGGAGGGTCCACTTCAACGGCCAGCGCTGCCACTCATCGAGGTCTGTACCGTCCATAAGGACAATAGCCTCCGACGGCGGTGCCTGACCCAAGGTTGGTGATTTAATCTCAACTCGTTCGAGTGTAAATGCTCGTGAATCAGCACCTTCTGAGAACGCGCCGGTTATCCGTGTGCCATCGTATCCCGCCGTCACCCGGTACTTGGACCAACCCAGGTAGACTGCACCAGCAAACGTGGCATGACCGTCTCTCGGCGTATCCCCTTTGACATGGACCCGTGCGGACTGACCCTCTTTGACTACGGTAAGAAAAGCATCATAATGGCCGTCGCCCAATGCGGAGATCTGAGCTGAAAGAGAGCGCTCCGCCCAACTTGCCCCCGTGAATTCCCCTACCCAATTCCCCATGACTTTCTGATCTTCCGTTTCATCCTGGCCGTAGGCCCCCAGGGACGCCACCAAGGCGCACACTAGCGATATCCTTCCCAACATGACCGATCTCCTTAGATTTAAACCTAATGGATAAGCATCCAACGTTTCTTTGGCAAGCCCTAAATGTATCACACCCCGGACCGATGAGGTGGACGCTGTCACATACTGTACATCGCGCCTCCCGTGCGCATCTATCCGAAAACTTGGTAAGATTTCGAGTTGTAACGAATGACCGGAGCATCGCGTATGGTCAGTTAACCGGGCTCTGACCATGATAGAGAAAGAGGATATGCTGTCCCTGCGCATGCTGGCAAAACACGCATTGCAAAAACCCAACAAGAGAGAATAGAATAATCGAGGACTTGCCTAACCAACGCATGCATCGGACTTCGCCGCTGACGCGCAAACCGTTTTGTAGTTTATGAGCGGTTTACGACGTGCCCCACCCCGTAATTTACTTATTCTTTCTATCGGGTCCGGGAAGACGCGCTTCTGGGGCGTTTCGCCGAGTGATTTTCCCGCCGCACGATCACCCCACCGAGAACACAGCCGATTCATCGACAAGCCCCGAGTCACCAACACGCGTTCAGTTCAACAAGGTTTTTCACTCGGCAAGCGAATGAAAGACCATTACTCGTTCACCAATACAGGCTGACCGCGGACGAAAAATTTGCTGTTGATATTGGAGAAAATCCACACTACAATAAGTGAGAATTCAGCTAATTGCAGATGATCTACTACACGGAGGAAGCGAAGCGTTTGGGCGTGGACGACGTAGG
>JAPYPO010000577.1 GCA_029937645.1 Candidatus Hydrogenedentota bacterium | reverse complement strand
CGGGGTGTTTGAGACATTACGGGCTTGGACACGCCACGGGGGGCAGGGGAGTTTTTGGGTGGGAGCCATTCGTATATATGAGGGTCTGTGAAAAAATTTCCCTTATGCCGGCAGAGGGCTCAGTGCCTCTTTCCGTTATTAAGGATGCTCACGTCGATCATTTGTTCGATTATCTTTGCTAAGTTTCCCAGTCCCCAAAGCATAGTTCTCATGACCAGCCCTGATCAAATTGCTCTCGTGCAGCGCCTGTTCGTTCAGAACATGGTAGCTGTACGAGGCTTCGTGATCGCGCTGATGCCGGATTTCAGCCGAATTGATGATGTGGTGCAGGAGACATTTCTCACCGTCACCGCGAAGGCGGATGACTTTGTCGAGGGGACGAATTTCCTTTCTTGGGCGTTCTCTATCGCCCGCTTCAAGGTAATGGAGGCAGGTCGCAGGCCTGGATCTAGAGAGGTGTTGCTCGATACGGAGGTGATCGAGGCACTCTGT
Organism: Candidatus Hydrogenedentota bacterium; assembly: GCA_029937645.1. Lineage (GTDB taxonomy): Bacteria > Hydrogenedentota > Hydrogenedentia > Hydrogenedentales > JAPYPO01. The sequence goes on along the minus strand of JAPYPO010000577.1, from coordinate 2,191 downwards.
GCGACCGAGATGGAGGAATTGCAGTCGAATGAGAGATTGCGTGCCTTGGAGGAATGCAAAGATGGATTGGCTCCGCAGGCCACGCGGGTGATCGACTTGCGTTACGAGCACTCGCACCGGCCACCTGAGATCGCAGAGAAAATGGGTTGGACAGTGAACGCGGTGAACGTGGCGCTGTCGCGCGCCCGAAAGGCGCTGAGGGAGTGCGTGGACCGAAAACTCAAGGCGCAAGCCAGCTGAGCAACCGATGAATTCGACACGATTAGACTACCTGCTCAACTGTTATCTTGACGGCGAACTCTCGCCGGACGAGAAGCACGAGCTGCAGAATACCCTGCTTTCCGATCCAGAGGCGCGGCGTCAGTTCTGGCGTGATGCCCAATTGCACGGCTCACTGCGTTTGCTTGGCGAACAGGAACTAGGAGAGCGCGAGGCACGGAAATGGCACAAGTATCCTGAGACTTACAAGATCGTCCGTATCCGCCGGAAAGTCTGGCTCGGAGCCGCTGCCAGTGCAGCCGCCGCGGTCCTTGTAGTGTTTTTGGGGATCTTGTTAACGCGCCCGCTCGACGCGTCTGCAGCGCTCCAGCAAGTCATCGACGCGACAAGTCAGGCCGATGATCGAACATATACAGTCAGCGTTTTGAAAGGAGACCCGGTGCGTCCCATCTCGGGCGGACGGGCTCTCACCCTCGAGGGCGCGGTCATCTACTTGCGCGGCAAAGACCATTATGTCGTCGTCCAAAACCTCACCGATGGCGAAAGGCAACGCGCTACAGGATTCGACGGCGAGTTGAGCTGGTCGTTCATTGGCAACGGGGCGGTAAATGTTAGCGACGATCCGCGCAGGTTCCGCAGCAATCTCCCAGGTTCACATCACGATTTTGTATTCACAAATCTCCACGACGAACTGGAGAGTCTTGGCGATGGCTATGATGTCCAGCTTCGCGAAGCTGAAGATTCTGGCCTGCGGAGGCTCTCAGCATCCAAGAGATCGCGCAACGTTCGCGGTCCCCGCGATGTTGAGATCTGGTTCGACCCGAATTCCGGAACTATCCTCAAACTCGAACTGTACGGTCTCCCGCAGGCGCGCGGTGGTCCACGGGCGATCCGTCTCAGTCTCACCGATCAGCTCGATCTTGGCGCCGACTTCTTTTCTCATGCTGCCCACCACGAGGCCGGGCGCGAAATTCGAACTAATCCATCCAAATGAAACTGAAACCTTTTCACGTCTTCGTTGCCACTATGCTCGCAAGTATGGTAGCCAGTTCTGCCAAGCCGAACATCGTTTTCATGCTCTCCGATGACCAGTCGTGGAACGGGCTGTCGGTGGGAATGCACCCTGGGTTTGCTGGATCCAGGGGATCGGTCGTCCGCACCCCGCACCTAGAGAAGTTGGCAGAATCCGGCCTGCGATTCAGCGCGGCCTATGCGCCCGCACCGGTCTGTTCCCCGACGCGGATCGCCTTGCAAACTGGCAAGAGCCCGGCGCAGCTGGGTTGGACAAAAGCGGCGCCGACGATGACCGCGGCGGACGGCTACAAGCTGATCTCGCCCCGCAATATTCGCTCGATATCACGCGATGAAACGACCGTTGCCGAACTGCTCAAGACGGCTGGTTACGCGACGGCCCACTACGGAAAGTGGCACATCAACGGCGGTGGCCCCGAGGTGCACGGTTACGACGAGAGCGACGGCGAAACCGGCAACGGCGATGCCGCCCCGTTCAAGGACCCCAACCCGGTCGATATTTTCGGCATGGCGGGGCGTGCCGAAGCGTTCATGGCGAAGAACTCGAAAGCGGAGAAGCCGTTCTTCATCCAGATGTCGTTCCACGCCTTGCACTATCCGGAGAACGCGCGCGCGACAACCGTCGCCAGCGTGCGCGAGCGCATCCGTGGCGGCAACGAAAAGCAGATTGGAAGAACCGCGATCGCGGAGGACCTTGATGAAGGTGTCGGGCGGGTGTTGACGGCGATCGATAAGCTCGGCCTTGTCGACAACACCTACGTCATCTACATGTCCGACAACGGCGGTGGTGGCGGAAAGCGCGGCGGACTCAGCGGCGGCAAGGGCTCGGTCTGGGAGGGCGGTATCCGCGTGCCTTTTATCGTCCGCGGTCCCGGAATTAAAGGCGGGACGTTCAGCCCCCAGCGAATAGTTGGCCAAGATCTCCTGCCAACCTTTTGCG
>JAPYPO010000576.1 GCA_029937645.1 Candidatus Hydrogenedentota bacterium | reverse complement strand
GTGGCGCGCTTCGCGCTGACCCTGGGCTGAGGAATATAACGCTTTCAGCGTAAACTGCCGAAGCGGAACGGCAATGAAGGGTTTCTAGAAATTTAACCTACATCCGCTCCAGCGCTTCGATGCCGAGAATCGCAAGCGCATTGGTAAGCGTTTGTCGTGTGGCTGCGCAGATCAAAATGCGGCTTTCGATTTGCGCGTCACTGCCGGCCGCGAGCACTGGACATTCGTGATAAAAGCTCGTAAACGCGTGAGCGACGTCCAGGGCGAACTGAGCCACGGGCGCGCAGTTTCGTTGGCGCGCCGCCGTAGCGACGGTCTCGGGAAACGAAGCAAGCTTGGTCAACAAGGACCACTCGGAATCTACATCAATCAGGAATTTGTCGCTCGTCTCCGGCAATGGCTTTCCGTACTTTCGAAGAATCGAATTGATGCGAGCAATCGAATACTGAACGTACGGACCCGTGTCCCCGTTGAACGATAGGCTGGCATCCCAGTCGAAGATCACATTCTTGTTCGGGCCGATTCGCAGGATGGCGAAACGTATCGCCGCGACCGCGACCTTCTCCGCGATGGCGTTTTGCTCCTCCGTATCTAAATCGGTGCACTGTTCCGCGACGCGCTCCGCCGCGAGGCGTCCTGCTTCATCCAAAAACTCGGAAAGAAGAATTACTTTGCCTTGGCGCGTCGACATCTTGCCGTCTTTGAGGAGGATATAGGCGTAGTAAATCGACTCTGGCGCCGGCTCTCCCGCCGCGGCTAAGATGAGCGCCTGCTGTTCCGCATAGAGTTTGTGGTCCTCGCCCAGAACCCACAAATTTACGTCAGCGCCTTTCCCCATTTTGTCCACCGTGTACGCAAGATCGCGGTAGCCGTACATGGAACTTCCGTTCGCTCTCATCAATACGAAATAGCGGCCCTCATCGCGCGTATGGCCAATCTTCGACAAATCCACCACAAGCCGCTTATCCTCGTCTACGAATACCGCTTCCCGCTCCTCCAATGCGCCGACCAAAGCATCAAGCCGTGGGTCCTTGAGATATTTCGACTCCCGATCGAACTCATCGTATTCGATGCCAAGCCGCGCCAGCACGGCAAGCTGTCCCTTCAGGCAATGTTCCGTCACCTCGAAAAACTTGCGTTGCGTTTCGGGGTCGCCCGACTCCATCTTCGCGAGAAGCTCGTACCCTTGCTCGGCAAATTTCGGGTCCGATTCCGCCCGTTCGTTCGCCTCTACGTAGGCATCCAGCACGTCGTCAAAGACCATGCTTTCGAGATCGTCACACATAAGCACGAGCAGCCCGATCTGGCGGCCCATGTCGTTAACGTAATAGTGGACCCGTACCTCGTAGCTCTCAAAGCGAAACAGGCGGACCAGGCTGTCGCCGATCATCGCGTTTCTCGCACGGCCGACATGCGGGCTCGCGTTCGGGTTGATGCTGGTGTGTTCAATAAGAAGGCTCTGGCCTTTGCCCGAGCCGTTGGATCCGAAGCGTTCCCTAGTGCTCAAGATGTCTGCAACAAAGGCGTTGCCAAAGACGTTCCGGTCGAGCCGGAAATTCAGATAGGGGCCCGCCGCCTCCAGCGAAAGGACTTCGGGTCCGAAGGAGACCGCTTCCTGGATATCCGCGATCAGCTTGGGGGGCGGCATCTTTAGCTTTTTTGCCGCGACAAAGGCGCGTAGCGCCACGTCTCCCATCTCGACATTCGGCGCAGGCGCGATCTGGAAATCGCCCGCGCTCAACTCCGAATAGTGATCGAGAATGGGCTGGAGCAAAGAGTCAAAAGGGTTCACAGGGGTACTCCAGTTGAAGGACTACAGCGGGCGCAGTGGCCCGCGTAAGAGAGGATCGGAAATCGCAATCGGAGCCGTCTTGATATCAGGGCGCGTCGTTGCCGTCCTGGGTTTTGGATGCGCCGTCGTCGTACAGACTCCGCTTCAAGTCGCGTTCATACTGCATGGCATCGGATAAAGTGCGATCCGTCACCAATACCAAGTGATATCCGTAGTTCGATGTGATGATGTCGCTAATTTGATTTATCTCGCCATCCCAGATGAATTGGTCCACAGGGTCTGTCAAGTCCCCAGGTTTCTGCCACCCCAAATCGCCGCCCCGGGAAGAGGACCCTGGGTCGTTCGAGTATTCCTTCGCGATTGATTCAAAACGTTGGCCATCGACCAGCCATTGTTTGATCTCCTTAATCTGCGCATAGGCACGCGCGCGGTCCGTAGGATCGCCCGGCGTGAATCGGATGAGGACGTGCTTGACACGCGCGCGCGTTTCCGACGAATGGCCACCCTGGCCCATCCAAAGCACCAGAAGCATGGCGCCACACAACCCAATAATGCCGAACCAGACAAACTTCGTGCGATCCTTTTCGTCTCGCTGTCCGGCCTGGTCAGATTCCCAGTCCATCCATCATTCCTCCATATAGATTCGAGTAAAATGTAATTACAATATAGCCGACTAGCATCGCCACCGCTAAACCGATAGCCACCCCAAGCGCCTTGGTAGCGGTTTCACTGGCCTGGGTGGCTTCAGCGAGGTGGTACTCAGAAACTTTCCTGCACTGGTCTTCCAGGTTGCCGGTGTGCTCGCCTACCAGCAACATTTCCCGGGCCATCGGTGTAAGAAAATTACAACCGGAAAAGGCTTCCACCAAAGTTTGCCCCTCCTGGATCCTGGGC
>JAPYPO010000055.1 GCA_029937645.1 Candidatus Hydrogenedentota bacterium | reverse complement strand
AATCGATGCCGGCGGATCTCAAGATGACTCTTCCAAATGGGAAATCCGGGTTCAGTTTAGTTATGAATCTCACGCAAAGACGCAAAGGGGCAGGCCCGAATTCGAGCATTTCAACCTATATATATTGCTTGGCTCTTCTTTGCGCCTTGGCGGCTTTGCGTGAAAAAAAGATTACGCGATTCCCTGTAGAATCAACGTGAGTTTTGAGTCACGGCTACGGTAGATAAGGGATGCGGCTCGTCTGCCCCAACTGCGTGCGGATCACCTCCTGCGCGTCCTCGAGGAAATCGGCCAGTAGCGGCCGCGTGTCGCGCGGGTCGATGATGTCTTCTACCGCGAAGGCGTGTGCAGTGCGCAAGGGCGAACGGAATTCGTTGAGCCGTTCCTCGATTTCCTTACGCTTCGCCGCAGGGTCAGGCGCGTCTTCGATCTCCCGCTTATACGCCACCGCCACCCCGCCTTCAATATGCATCGCGCCCCAGTGTCCGGAGGGCCACGCGTAGCGACGGAACATGTGCCCGCCTCCACGAAAATTCAATCCGCCCGCCACACCATACGACTGGCGAGTCACGAAGCTGATCATCGGGGTCTGGCTCAGACTCGTGATAGCGCAAATCCGTGCCCCCGCGCGAAGAATCCCCTTCTTCTCCTCCTCCAGCCCCACCATGAATCCGGGTTGATCCGCGAAGTAGACTATCGGCAGATGGAACGTGTCGCACAACTGAAAGAAGCGGCACGATTTTTCGCCCCCGTCCTTATCGAGTGCGCCGCCGATGTGCATCGGGTTGTCGGCGATAACCCCCACAGGATAGCCGTTCACCCGCGCAAGACCCGTGATACGCGTCCTGCCGAAGAGCGGCTGTATCTCAAAAAACGAATCCTGGTCCATTGTCATCCGAATGATGTCATGCGGGTCGTACATCTTGCGCTTATCCAGCGGTATGACATCGAGCAGTGCCTCATCCCGCCGATTCGGATCACCTATTGGCGCGGACCGCGGCGGCATCTGCCAGACGCTCTGCGGCATATAGGAAAGGAAGCGCTTAACCTGATCGATCGCGTCGTCTTCGTCTTCCGCGACGTTGGCGATGACCCCGCTGGTCTTTACCTGTATCTCTTCGTTGCCGAGGTCGTCCTTGTGAATATCGACGCCCAACGCCGCCTTAACCACAGCAGGCCCCGCAACAAAGACGCGGCTCGTTTTCTTGACCATCACGTTGAAATGCGCGAGCAGCGCCATGATGGCCGGTAGCCCCGCAACGGAGCCCAATACCGCCGACACACACGGCACCCGGTACAAGAGTTCCGCTTCCTGCGTGCGGTCTCCGCCGGGGATGCCCGTGCGCCCGATTTGTTCCAACGAGCGGACGCTACCTCCGCTGGCGTCGAGAAGTCGGACGTAGGGGATGCGATGGGTGTAGGCGAGGCGCGTCGAGAATATGCCTTTGCCCGGAACCCCGCCGTCCCCCGAACCGCCTCGAATCGTAAAATCCTGCCCGATGATCGACACCTTGCGGCCGTTAATCTTGACCACACCCGTAACCGCATTCGCAGGCGTGAGCTTCTTGAGCCCGAGATCGTCATCCCACTCCGGGTGCCCCGCCAACGCGCCCGTCTCCTGAAAGGTCCCCGGGTCCGCCAGCCGGTCAATCCGGTCGCGAACCGTCAGTTTGCCCCGGCCCCGGTGAAAGGCGACATTCTCCTCGCCGCCCATCTCGCGGGCCATCGCCTCGCGGCGGTGGAGTTCCTCCACCTCGTCACGCCATGACATCACATTCCTCCATTCGATACACGCCAAAACGGCGGAGCCGTATTATCTACAGTCTTGAGGGCGAAGACAATGCCGCGCAGGCGCAACTGACGCAGACGCCCAAAGAGGCTCTGACTTGCTGGGTGGAGAAACCGTCGGTCGGTGTTCTTTGCGTCCTTGCGTCTTTGCGTGACACTCTTGGCTGCGGCTAGGTCACGCTAAGAAATTCGTGGTGAATATCAAAATTCGCTTGTCATCTGCTAAACCGCAGCCCCATAATGCGCCCTCGCGTCAACTCTGCTACCGTATCGCGAGAATACCGTCGCCCACGAAAGGAGCAAGCGCATGAAATACACCTACTTCGGCCGAACCGGCGTGAAGGTTTCGCGGATTTGCTTAGGCTGCATGAGCTACGGCACGCCGGAATGGCGGCCCTGGGTGATGGAAGAGGCCGAGGCGCGTCCCTTCTTCGAGCGGGCGATCGAGGCGGGTATCAATTTCTTCGATACGGCGGATGTCTATTCGCTCGGGGTGAGCGAAGAGATCACCGGACGCGCGCTCCGGGACATCGGCAATATGGACGAGATTTTCCTCGCGACAAAGGTGCGGATGGCCTTGGGCGATGGCCCGAACATGGTGGGGCTCTCTCGAAAGCATATCGTTCAGGGATGCGAAGCGAGCCTCAAACGGCTTGGTGTGGACACGATAGACCTGTATCAGATTCACCGCTTCGATCCGGATACACCCGATGAGGAAGTGTTGTCCGCGCTCGATCTGCTTGTGCAGCAGGGGAAGGTCCGCTATATCGGCGCAAGCTCCGCGACCGCATGGCGCTTTGCGCGTTCCCTTGGCATCTCCGGCAAGAACGGGTGGGCGAGCTTCGTGTCCATGCAGAACCATTACAATCTGATCTACCGCGAAGAAGAGCGGGAGATGAACCCCCTCTGCGCCGAAGAGGGGATCGCGGTCATTCCATGGTCGCCGCTTGCACGCGGGTTGCTCGCTGGAACCCGGAAATCCCTGGACGATAAGGAAGCAACGGCGCGCGCAGGCAGCGATCAACTGAACGATATGCTGTATAACGAGCCGGGCGACTGGGACGTCGTCGAAGCGGTCAAGAAAGTGGCGGGGGAGAGGGGCGTACCGCCTGCGCAGATCGCGCTCGCGTGGGTGCTATCCAAACCGGTGGTGACCGCGCCTATCGTGGGCGCGACAAAGATGAGCCATCTGGAAGACGCGATTACCTCCGTCGATATTGAGCTTACAGAGGAAGAGATCGAGGCGCTGGAAGCGCCATACGTGGCGCATCCCGTGAAGGGGAATTATATATAGGTGTCCGGCAAAGCGGGCTCCAGCGCGGCCCTACTGTAAAAGCAATAATACCAAACGGTTACCCGCGAGTGCCTTCGTACGGTGTATTGGGGATTGGGATTCGTGGCCTCGATGGTTGTGTCGGAACGATGAGAATAAGGATTACACTTGAACTCGTTTGCGTGTACTTCTACACTTACCCATAACCTGCACGAGCCGGTTATGGGTAAATCGACATGGGAAGTCTCCGCCTAAAAAAAGGAAGCGAAAAATGAATAAGATTCTCGTTTCGTTTTCGATTATTGTTCTGTTGTCCTCCCACTCCTTTGGCGCCGTGTGGTACGTCGATAAGGATAACGTGTCGAGTGTCGAAGACGGTACAACGTGGGCGACGGCCTACACCACCATCCAACCCGCCATTGATGTGGCATTCACGGACGGCGGCGGCGAGGTCTGGGTCGCGTAAGGGCTCTATGACGAAGCGCGAGTACCCGACGGGTCCTTGGCGATGCAAGAAGGGGTCCACCTCTATGGTGGATTCGAGGGGAATGAGACAGCCCGCGACCAACGCGACAGGGAAATCCACGCGGCGGTCATTGACGGTTCAACAGCCCGGCACGGGCTGAATCCGGCCCAGCACGTCGTGATAGGCGTCGATAACGCCACTTTAGACGGCTTCACGATAACGGGCGGCAACGCAATTGCCGACGAGAATGGCGGAGGGATGTTAAACCGTTCCTACTCGTTGACGGTGGCCAACTGCACCTTTACCGGCAATTCCGCCGACGGGTGGGGCGGCGGTATGTACAACAGTGGCAGCATTACAGTGATCAACTGCATGTTTTCCGGAAACTCGGCCCGCGACGGCGGAGGGATCGTCACAGTGGGCTCGGCTACGATCACCGACTGCATCTTCACCGGCAATTCTGCCTTCTCCGGCGGCGGGATGAGAATCCTCGGCTCCCCCTCTGTGACTATAACCAACTGCACCTTCGCCGACAATTCTGCCGATACCGGTGGCGGGATGGCCAACTGGGGGAACTATCCAACGACGGTGACCAACTGCACATTTACTGGTAATTCTGCCACCTTCGGCGGAGGGATGCACAACCACGAGCTCGCTACACCGACGGTGACCAACTGCACATTCTCTCTCAATTCTGCTGGTCGCAGCGGCGGCGGGATGTACAACAGTAACTCCGAGCCAATCGTGACCAACAGTATTCTGTGGGGTGATTTACCTGACGAAGTTTTCAATGACGGGTTTTTCCCCTTAATTACGTATTCGCTGGTTCAAGGTGGATATGACGGCGCGGGCAATATTGATGGCGACCCGTTGTTTTGGCATGTCGCGATTGGGGACGCTCGCCTCCAGCTCACTTCCCCAGGCGTCAATGCAGGCACCCTGGCAGGCGCCTCGTCCACGGATATTGACGGAGTGGCGCGGCCTCAAGGGGCAGGGGTTGACCTGGGCGCTTACGAGTTGATGGAACTCGATACGGATGAGGACGGAATCCCGGATGAGTTGGAAGGCCTCGAGGATCCGGACGGCGACGGAGTACCTAACCAACTCGATACGGACAGTGATGACAATGGCATTCTTGATGCCAATGAATCCGTGGTGGACACCGACTTGGATGAAGTATTGGATCTCTTTGACCTTGATGACGACAACGACGGCCTCACTGACCTGGATGAGCTCAGCGTTCATAACAGTGACCCGAAAGATCCCGATTCGGACGACGATGGGTTGACCGACTATGATGAAGTCACCACCCACGACACCGACCCGAACGTCAGCGATTCGGACACCGACGGACTAAGTGATTTTGAGGAGATCAATGAGTTCAACACCAACCCCAACAATCCCGACACCGACGGAGACGGCGCATCCGATGGTGTGGAGGCGGCAGGGGGCGGCAACCCGCTATTTTTCGACATTGTGACGGTAGATCCTGCCTCATTGACCGTAGGCGTGGGACTGGAAGCAATGGTGACCGCCTCGTCCACGGAGCCTTCGGACACCTTCTCGTGGTCGAGCAGCGACCCCGAGGTGCTCACCGTCACGCCCGACCTCGCGGACAGCTCGATGGCCACCGTGACGGCCCTACAAATTGGCCAAGCCACGATTACAGCAACGGGTTCCGCGAGCGGAGTCTCCGGCTCGGCCGAGATTGACTCGGAACTGGTGGAAAGCACTGGATGTGGCGCAAGCAGTTTTGGTAAAAACAAAGGTTCTGCGGGCGACATCATCATGGTTTTCGTTGCGTCAGCGATTTTACTGCTCGCAAGAAGGAGATTGAACGTGGGATACCCAGTCGTTTAGTAGCGACGCCCAGTGCGATCTGGCGATTCCTCAGCCCTACGGCACCAACACAATCTTCCCATGCGTACTTAATTCGATCACATCGTGGTGTGCTTGAACGGCGTCGGCGAGCGGCATTTCCTCGAATTGCAGCACCTCGGGTTCGCCGTACTCATGCACACGAGTCGCTTTCACTGGGTCATCTCCCGGTTTCCTTCGATTCTACCGCCACGCCGCCAGTCTACCACGGTCAATTGCCTCGTGCTATGATGCGATTACGCCACCATCACGCGAGCACTACACCGGATTCGGAGCGAACGCGATGCCTAAAAAGACTACCGTAGGTGGATACCTCATTCACCGCCTCGAAGAGCTGGGAGTCAAGGATATCTTTGGTGTGCCCGGAGACTATGTTCTGGGCTTTTACGACATGCTTGTCGAGAGTGACTTGAACGTTGTCGGCACCTGCACGGAGGCCGGCGCCGGGTTTGCCACCGATGCCTACGCCCGGATCAACGGCCTTGGCGCGCTGTGCATTACCTATTGTGTCGGCGGACTCAACACGCTGAACAGTGTCGCGGGCGCGTATGCGGAAAAGTCGCCTGTGATCGTCATCAGCGGCGCACCCGGCCTCGACGAGCGCGCCCGCTCGCCGCTGCTTCACCACAAGGTCCGTGATTTCGACACGCAGAAACAAATCTTCGAAAACGTAACCGTGGCGTCCGTCGCTATCGAAAACGCGGAAAGCGCGCCGCACCTCATCGACAAAACGATAGACGCCTGCATACGGCACAAGCGCCCTGTGTACATCGAACTACCCCGCGACATCGTGAACCTCTCCTGTGCCGCGCCGACGCCGTGGAAAAAACGCGCCCCCATGAGCGACAAGGACGCGCTCGACGAAGCCGTCACCGAAGCTGCCGCCATGCTGCGTAGCGCGAAGCGCCCCGTCATCCTCGCCGGGGTCGAAATACACCGCTTCGGCCTGCAAAACGACCTGCTGCGCCTCGTCGAGAAGACTGGCTACCCCATCGCGGCGACTCTGCTCGGCAAATCCGTCGTCCGCGAATCACATCCCCAGTACCTCGGCATCTACGAGGGCGCGATGGGCCGCGAGGACGTTCGGAAGACCGTCGAGCGGGCCGACTGCGTACTCATCCTCGGGGCGTTCATGACCGACATCAATCTCGGCATCTACACGGCGCAGCTCGACGTGTCCCGCACGATCAACGCCATTTCCGAAGGCGTCTCCATCAAGCATCACCTTTACAAGGACGTCAAGCTAAAGCACTTTATCGATAGTTTGACCCGAGCGAAGCTGGGCCCCAAAAAGAAGGGGAAGCTGCGGCGTCGAGTTGAGCCCAAACCCTTCAAACCCCGTAAGAATCGCCCCCTCACCGTAGCCCGCTTCTTTGCCCGCATGAACGAGTACCTCGGCGAACGCAACATGGTCATTTGCGACATCGGCGATTGCCTATTCGGCGCGGCGGATCTTGTTATCCGAAAACAAACCGAATTCATCAGCCCGGCCTACTACACCTCCATGGGCTTCGCCATCCCCGCCACCCTCGGCGCGCAAATGCGCAAGCGCCACCTTCGGCCTATCGTCTTCGTGGGCGACGGCGCCTTCCAAATGACCTGCCAAGAACTGTCGACCATCGCGCGGCACGGCCTGAACCCCATCATCTTCGTCCTCAACAACAAGGGCTACAGCACCGAGCGCTTCATCAACGACGGACCCTACAACGACATTCATGACTGGGCCTACCACAAATGGCCCGAACTGCTCCGGGTCGGATGGGGTGCCGAAGCCCACACGGAAGACGAACTCGAAGAACACCTGACCAAAGCCACCAAAAATACGAAGAACCTCTCGATCATAAACCTCCACCTTGACCCCTACGACCGCTCGCAAGCCATGGAACGCCTGGGCAAACGCCTCAGCGAACGCGTAAAACCGAAGAAGTAGCGTCCTAGCAACCTTCTCCACCGTCTCGCTTCGAAAACCTGTGAGCGATACGGGTTAGTGGTCAGCGAGGTAGTTTTCGATTCGTTCTTTGAGCCAACGGGCTTGGGCCTTCTTCTTGATGTTGTTGGCGACGGTGATGCCGCCGATATTAATGTTCCAGTGAATACTAACTTTGTCGGTTGGAGGGGGATTGTCTTTGGAGTAGGTTGGCGGGCTGTCTTTCGTCTTAATATCGACCCGGTAATCCTCGCCTCCCGTAGGGAGCTGTGTGCTCTCGATCCAGATTTCGCGCACGTCTTCGAGAGGCACGACTTTTTTTCGATTGTAGAACAGGATACGCGATGCGCGGATGACGGCGGTGGGGGTCAGGATGACGGCCCGGCGTGAATAGAGTTCGTGGAGCCACGCAAGAAAGAGAACCACGGTCAACACAGAGGAGAGGGGTTTCACGAAGGCAAGTTCGCGGGCGAGATCGAAGTAGGCTACCGCTGGCGGGGCGAGAAAGAGAATGATTAAACAGACGATATATTTGATGGATCCGCGTGGCGGAACTTGGCGAATTTCGAGGCCTCCGTCGACCGGAGTGACTTGGACGTCTTCGGGCGCGCGATAGTCGCTTGATGTATCGACGGTATCGCCGAAGAGCGCAAGGGCTTCGGCGGGAATGTCGTTGCTGCTGGCGGCGGTTTCGAAGACCGGCACCCTGAAGTCGGCCGCGTAATCCAGCCCACGCAGCTTTGCCTTTGCTTCCAGTCGCCATCGATGGGAACCCCAGGAGCCTCCGCCGGTAACGCCAATGTCTTTGGGGATGAACAGATCCACGGGGACGAAGGAGGCGCGATTCGATTCGATTTCGATTGCATCGTAGGGGACGGTGCGCTCGACGTGCCAAACGGTCCGGCTGCTTGAGCCGGATCCGCTCTTGGAGCTTCTGAAGACTTGGCACAGTTTGATTTGCACGGCGTCGCGCGGCGCCAAGACGAGGGGAAGCTCGATACGCGCCCGCAGCCACCCTCCCAAGACGCCGGGGTTTTCAGTGAGATGACAATAGGATGTGCCGAATTTTCGCCACCGCTGTGTTTCGAGTAAAGCACCGAAGAGGACCCAGACAGAAATAGCCCCAACCACGCCGTACAGCCATAGTGAGGAAATACCTATCGCTACCGCGTCCCCTGCGTAGTAGATGGCGAGACCGAATCCCGCCGCAGAGACGATGGTCCATACCAACCATAGTGACACCGCGTTCTTGCGTCGTGAATAGGGAATTTTGCCTTCCGCCCAGTCCGCGCGCCACATCCAGGGTTGATCGCGGTATTTTTGCCGCAACTGAATCCAAGGCCAGCTCTTGATCATCAGGACATAGCATCCCGGTGGAATGCCGGCGAGCAGTAGAAATAGGATCAAGCTACCGATCGCGTCGCTCAGGGCGGGACCGCCACTCCCCAATCGACTCAACGAATAGAAGAAACTCAGGAGACAAAGGAACAGAAAAGGCGAGAGCAGCACGGTGATAACAATCGCCATGCGTCGGCCCCACCAACGGTATGTTGCAATATCGACTGAGGGGGTCTCTTTCGGAGTATCCATGGAATCCTACCTCTGCCAATCCTCCGCTGCCGCGCGAAAGTCTTCTAGGCATTTTGGGTTTGCGAGTACGGCTTCGTTTGTCACGGGCCTGCCGTGCAGGATGTTCTTCACGGCCAATTCGACTTTCTTGCCGTTATGGGTGTAGGGAATCTCGCGGACTTCCCTGATTTTCCCAGGCACATGGCGCGGCGAACATCCCTTCCGGATGGTTGTGCGGATCACTTTTTCCAGATCCTCGGAATAGGAGTGGGAGGCGGCGAGCTTCACAAACAGCACCACTTCTTCGACGCCATCCTCCTCGCGTCCTACCGTTAGGCTATCTTCAATTTCGGCCATCCCGTCTAATACGGAGTAGATTTCCGCGGTGCCAATTCGGACGCCACCGGGATTGAGTGTCGCGTCGCTTCGCCCCTGAAAGCGCAGTCCGCCTGAGGGAGTCTCTTCGACGAAATCGCCGTGACGCCAGCATCCATCGAAATCGGCGAAGTAGGCCTTTCGGTATTTTTCTCCGTCTGGATCGTTTGCGAAGGCGACGGGCATGCTCACAAAAGGTTTTGTGCACACCAGCTCCCCTTGTTGACCCACGACTGCTTGGCTGTTCTCGTCGAAGGCGGCGACGGCCATGCCGAGGCCTTTGCATTGCAACTCACCACAGCGCACGGGCAAGAGCGGATTGCCCAAAGCAAAACAGGAAATGAGGTCGGTGCCGCCGGCGATGGAACTGAGTTGTACGTCTTTCTTGATCGACTCGTATACGTACTCGAATTCGGAATCGGGGAGGGTCGAGCCCGTGGAAAGGATGCTGCGAATGGACTCAAGAGAATTTGAATCTTTGGGGCGCAGGTTTTGCCGGTTGCACTCGGTCAAGTAGCGCGCGCTGGTGCCGAATACCGTCACCCCCAGTTCATCGGCCAAGTCCCAAAGCGCCAGGGGGCTTGGGTGAAATGGCGATCCTTCATACAGGAGGATCGCCGAGCCCGTCGCCAAGCCGCTTGCCAACCAATTCCACATCATCCACCCGCAAGTTGTGTAGTAAAAGAGGATGTCGTCGCGGCGCAGGTCTACGTGGAACGCGTGTTCTTTTCGGTGCTGAAGCAGGGTGCCTCCCGCACCGTGGATGATACATTTCGGCGCGCCTGTTGTGCCTGATGAATAGAGAATGTACAACGGCGCCATGAATGGCATTGCTACGAAATCCGGCTCGGAAGGTTCACCGGAAAGCATAGAGTCGATGGAGATGACTTGCTTCGGCATGTCCCCAAAGCCGTCGCCGGAATAGGGCACGCCGATGGCGTGCTTGACGCTGCCCAGCCCCTCCAGTATGGAGGCGTTTTTCTCTGAGAGCGAATGCCATTTCCCGTTGTAGGGATAGCCGTCCGCGATGAAGAGAACCTTTGGCTTGGATTGTTGAAAGCGGTCCAGCACCGACTTCGCGCCGAAATCGGGCGACGTCGAGGTCCATACCGCCCCCAAGGTGGCCGTGGCCAACATGGCGATTACGGTTTCGGGAACGTTGGGCATGAACGCGGCCACGACGTCGCCTGCGCCGATACCCAAATCCTTGAGCGACGCGCTCACCTTCGCTACGGCGTCCGTCAACTCCGTGTAGGTGTAGGTGCGGCGTGCCCCCGTTTCGTCTGCGAAGAGAATGGCGCACCGGTCGTCTTGATAGCGAAGCAGGTTTTGCGCGAAATTAAGCGTAGCCCCTTCGAACCAGCGCACCCCCGGTGTCATGTCGAGGGTGCTTAGGACTTCGGCATGGGGCGACGCATAGTCGACCTCCAGGAAATCGGAGGCTGCTTCCCAAAAAGACGCGACCTCGGTCACGCTCCATGCATGAAGATCGGCGTAGGTCTCTAATTTCAGCCCGTGCCGCTTTGATACGAACTCTATAAATGTTGACAGTTGGGGCGTCGGACTGGCGACCCGATCCGGCTGCCACAGAATTTCACCCATGTTCCTTTAGCCCTCTTGGTTCGCTTTTGTTTTGCAGATATCGGATGAGTGTGTGTCGTGCGAGCAAGATTTTCCGGTTTCACGGACACGCAGCACTGGGTAAAAACACGAAAGAATTCTTGTACAGCTTTTTATCGAGCAATGAACTATACTATGGGAAGCCGTGCAATGTACTTTTCTTCAGCCGGTAGAATCCTGGCGGAAGCAATTCCCGACACGGCACTCGATTTAAGGTAGCAGCTTGTTGGTTTAGGGATACCACATGGCCAAAATGTCAAAACGAGATAGAATCGGAGTCCTTATCCTTGTTGGCCTCTTCGCCCTCCTCTTCGCGGTCTTCATCTTTTCTTCGGATCGGCCCGAAGGTCCGTCGCGAAGCATCAGCGATAGCATGAAGGACCATTTCAGCAGAGGCCGCTAGCCCGAGTACCCCTGAGGCATTCGGGCTAGATCAGGATTTTGGAGCCGGGCCTCGACCTTGGCTCATGAGCAATTCGCCCACGGGATTGCCATCCTCGTAGATCTTCCCCGCGATTTCGCCATTGGCGAAGGTGCCCATGAAATCGATCTCGTGGCGTTCTCCTTCACGTTGGACGACGACGCTGAACTTGACGAGGTTGCCGTCAATCACGACGCGCTTGATGGGGACGGATTCCGTGCCGTACTCGTAGGTGCCCGTTCCGTCGGCGTTCATCACGACCGAGTGTGAGAAGTCGCCTACGGATGTCCCGGTAAGCGTCACCGTCCAAGTGCCTGCGAGCGTGCTGGCGTCCACGATACGAAGCGCCGTGACTTGCGCGACTGCATTGCCATCGAGGAAGAAGGCTCCTGTCATGGAGGCGCCATCGATGGTCCCGTCGAAGGTCAGCGGCACGTCCTCCCCTTCGAATTGAATCGTCACCGCGAATTTCACGGAGTCCCCATCGGCGGCGAGGTCGGAAATCGGCCATGCATTATCCTTGCTCTTGTAGACACCGGAGAGATCTTCGTTGACTTCCAATGTGCGTGTCAGCGTAAGATTTTGAACGCTCACGACACTGGTAAAGGCCCAGCTTCCCACGACGGGCGGAGCGGCGGTCGAGCGTCGTCCCGTGACGGGCATCGGGCCCAACCCGCTGGTAATCATGCCCGAAAAGGTATCGCCGTCAAGGGTGCCCTCGAAGGCGACCAGCATCTCCTGCTCGAAGACCATAGCCTTTTGCGAAAACGTAATCTTTCCGGCTTCGTATTTTATCTCTTCGATTGCTATCGGGCCTGTTGGGGTGGTCAGTATTCCTTTGAAGCCGGTTTCACCCATCGAGACCACCAGCGTGCCTGGAAGTTTGTTCCCCGCCATATCCAGCTCGACATCCCAATGGCCGAGCATTTCTTGTTGTGCGTAGCCTGTGGCTCCGCCGAGGCAAAGCGCCAGCATGGCCACGGCCATCGTCTTCATCCCATTTATTTGCATAGCCGAATTCATCGATGCACCCTCCCGAAACGCGCTCTTAGCTTTTATTAACCAGGGTAAGACTTTCGAGCCGGGTAGCTTCCCAGCGCGGCGGAGTCTCGTTTCACTCCATTTAATCAAAACCGGACGCCGTTTTGCGAGTACGCGTTGATTGGGAGTGGGGGGGGCAGGGGAATCGAGGGCTACCACTCGTTGTTGTGTGCGCCCATGACGACGAAGGTTTCGAAGGTAGGCAGGTATTCAAATCGCGCGCCCTTGAGCCTCTTGAGGGTCTCGATGAATTGTGTGCCATGAACGATATCGCCGACGCGGAGTACTTCACGGGTACGCTCTTGCGTCAGGGAAATATAGAAGTCCGCGATCATCGCTGTTTCCCCGCGCACCTTGTCTTCGAAGAGCATGCGAATGGTGATTTCGGGTTTGCCTAACTGTTCTTCGGCGCGGTTGCGGGACGCGGTGTAGCGCGATTCGTCGGGGGCTAGAATATCGAGGGCGTCGCTCAAGAGAAGAACGGCTTGCCAATTATCCGCACGTTTGGCCTTGCGAATATTGCTCTTGATTTCGAGCTTGATATTCCGCAACGCCACCGGGCCATGTCCTTCATCGCTGTATTCGGCGACGGCGTCGGTGAGGGCCGCAGTCATGCCCAGTCCGCGATCTTCCGGCAACTGCCAGTTTTCGGCGGCAAAATCCTGCCCGAGGCCGGCCTCGTCCCAAATGATCGTTTCGATCTCGGCCACCGTGGGGGGCGGTTCGATCGGCGTCGTATTCGTGACCTCCTGGATCCATTCGCAACCGATAAGAATCGCCGGAAGGGCTAACAAAATAATAACCCGTGGCATCGCCGAAAACCTCCTTATCCCGGATAGTTAACCGGTATCGGTGGCGAGATAGTGGATAAGCCCACGTTGCCGAATCGGTCTTATCATAGCAACCTTATCCACCATCGCGCTATCTTGCCGGGCCCAAGGTACTCGCGGGCCGCGGATGATCCAACGCTGACTACGCTGGTGCAGGAGATATCGGGCGGTATTTGAGGCAGGAATTGGTTTTTTGTGGTACAAATTAGATGCGAGAGAGAGGGAGAAGGCCCGTTTACGGGTCTCTGTTCGCTTCTCCTTCCAAATGCAGCGCAGCTTCTACACGAACTGTTTTTCTCCCTCTCTCTCCGCTTCCCATATCTCCTGGCGAAAGGCTGCGTGGATTTATCCGCACGGGGTGTGGCATCCTGAGCTTAACGCGCCAGATTGGATGGCGCGGTTCGTCTCTACCTTTGGGGTTCTCCTGACCATGGACATCGCGGTCCGAGCGGTTTATAGCGTCACCACCCTCTACATGATGATCGTGCTTCTGCGGTGGCTTGGGGCGTGGCTCAGCCTGGATGTCGAGGCGGGGCGGCTCCGCTGGTTCGCGCTTGCCGCTGATCCGCTGGTCAAACGCATGCGCCAAATACTTCCTCCGATGGGGCCGGTAGATTTTGCGCCTCTTGCATCGCTCGTGGCGCTTTGGCTGATTCGCGAGGTCTCTATCGGGTTCCTCCTTAGCGCCAACGCCTGATCAACTCGGGCGCGGCTCAGCGAATTTCCTTTTCCCCAGCGCGGCACCCCTCATTGCCCATGTCAATCCAGAATCAATTAGACCCATTCACTGAAGAGCGAAGGCGGATGGTAGAAGTCCAATTACGAGGGCGCGGTATTCTTGACGAGCGTGTGCTTGAGGCCATGGGACGCGTCCCGCGCCACCACTTTGTTCCTCTTGCATCGCGCGCGAAAGCCTACGAGGATAAGCCGTTGCCCATCGATTGCGGGCAGACGATTTCGCAGCCGTACATGGTTGCGATTATGACGGAACTTCTCCAATTGCGCCCCACGGATCGGGTGTTGGAATTGGGTACGGGCTCGGGGTATCAGGCCGCTATTCTCGCGGCGCTTGCATCGAAGGTGCTTACCATCGAGCGTCACGAGCCGCTCGCGAAATCAGCGCGTGCCAGCCTCGGCGCCCTCGGCCTTGACAATGTACAGGTCGTGTGCGGCGACGGGACTCTGGGTAGTCCGCTTGATGCGCCTTATGACGGAATCATGGTTACGGCGGGCGCGCCGGATATACCGGCTGCGTTGGTCGCACAGTTGGCGCCCAGAGGCCGCCTCGTTTGCCCGGTGGGTTCGCGGGAAGCCCAGACGCTTATCCAGATTACGCGCCGGGGCGAGGGGACGGTTGAAAAGAAGGGGACGGCGTGTATGTTCGTTCCGCTAATTGGAGAGAGGGGATGGGCCGAGTAGGCCACGAAAGTCTATGAGTCTTGTTGAACTTGAGGGTATTCGGTTTACGCGCCAAGGAAACGCCATTTTGAATGGCATCTCGTGGCGAATCGAAGCGGGGGAGCATTGGGCGCTTTTGGGCGCGAACGGTTCGGGGAAAACAACACTCCTGAAGATTCTCACGGGGTACGCATGGCCCACGGTCGGCCGCGTTCAGGTATTGGGAAGGACCTACGGTCACTGCGATCTCCGCTCGCTTCGGAAAATGATTGGGTGGGTCAGCAGTTCGTTTACACGGCGAATCCCGCCGAAAGATACCGTCCTTGAAATTGCGGCCTCCGGTTTCGACGCGTCGATCGGATTGTATCGAGAGATTCGTGATGACGAGTGGTCGCGGGCAGCGAAGGCCCTGGAATCGCTAAATATGGCGCCGCTAGGCGAACGGGTATTCAACACCTTATCGCAAGGCGAACAGCAGCGCACGATGATCGCGCGGGCAATTGTCAACGATCCAGCCATCCTCGTTCTTGACGAACCGTGCGCTGGGCTTGACCCGGTGGCGCGTCTTAGTTTCTTGGATGAACTAGCGGGTTTCACGGCCCGGGAATCGGCTCCGGGAATTGTTCTTGTGACGCACCATATTGAAGAGATACGCCCGTGGATCACCCACGCTCATCTGCTGAAGGACGGAGAGACATTGATTCAGGGGCGTGCGGATGAGGTGGTCACGACGGGCACGTTGGCGCAGATGCTTTCGCACGAGTGTGCGGTGGAAAAACGAGATGGGGCGTATCGGCTCAGGTTGGCACATGCGCCGCGGACCGTGGGGTGAGTGCCGCCTGCGGCGGGTCAGGTGGATAAGAATCCCTTGACAATGTTGTGGATTTCTTGCTCATCGATGCCGGCCGCGGCACAATTGGCCAAGGATGCCAGGAGAAAGTTTTTCACCTCTTTCTGCA
>JAPYPO010000575.1 GCA_029937645.1 Candidatus Hydrogenedentota bacterium | reverse complement strand
CTGTCTGGGCGGTCAAGGATCCGGATAGCGCGAACCTGGATCGGATTCAGATCGTGAAGGGCTGGTCGAGCGCTGGCGTTAGCCACGAGCAGATCTATGACGTCGCATGGTCGGGGGATCGCAGTGTTAATCCTGAGACCGGCGACCTCGCGCCGGTTGGGAATACGGTGAATCTGGAGACCCTCGAATATTCCAACTCTATCGGCGCGGTCGAATTGAAAGGCACCTGGACCGATCCAAAATTCACGGCGGACCACAACGCTTTCTACTATGTGCGCGTGCTCGAAATTCCGACACCGCGCTGGAGCAGCTTCGCCGCGAAGAAAAGGGGCATGCCATTCCCAACGGACGTGCCCAAGACAATCCAGGAACGCGCCTACACGTCGCCCATCAGGTACGATCACGACTAGCCCAGCACGTGAAATAACAACCATGCCCTGCAATCTCGAATTATAGACGGTAATGCGGAACCACGAATGGACACGAATTCACACGAAATAGTCTCCCAATTCGTGTGAATTCGTGGTTCTGGAGCTTTAGGATTCATTATTTGGTAAGATGCAAGCGCTGGTCAATTATCGAAAAAACTAGATTTCCTGGGAGGTTCAGCGTGAAGATTCTTGAAACGGTGTGCGCAGCAATTCTAATGGCGGCTCTGACTACTCCGGCGTTGGCGCAGTCAGGCGATGGCCCGGATCGCAAACCCCTGTTCGGCGAGTTGCACATGCACACGCGCTACTCGACGGACGGGTATTACCTCGGCACCCGGGCCACACCGGATGACGCCTACGAATACGCCAAAGGCAACCCGTTGAAACATGCCAATGGCACAACCTATCAGATGCTGCCGCTCGATTTTATGGCCGTAACGGATCATGCCGAGTTCATGGGCATTTCCACCCGGATAGGCGATCCCTCGCATTCGCTATCAAAACTGGCGATTGCCGACCGAATTACCAGTAACGATACAAACATTGCCAGCGCGGCCATCGCCGAAGTCAGGCGCGCGTACAGTAGGGGCAACCCGATGGAAGGCACGGCCACGCTCGAAATAAAAAGCGAGGTGTGGGACAGTATGGTCGGCTCAGCAAATCGGCACAACGACCCAGGCACGTTCACGGCATTGGTCGCCTACGAATGGAGCGGAGGCGTTCGAGGCGCGGCTTCGCACCGCAACGTCATATTCAAAGGCGATACGGGCCCCATCCCGTTTTCCTCCCTTGACGGGGGCGCCCCTGAAAACCTGTGGGCCTGGATGGAGAAAATACGCGCGGAAGGCCACACCGTGCTCGCGATTCCCCACAATACAAACGGTTCCGACGGCGGTGCCTTTGGCAAGGTGGACAGCTTTGGCAACCCGTTCACGCCCGAATACGCCGCCACCCGCAACCGAAACGAACCCTTGGTCGAGGTAACTCAGATTAAGGGAACCTCGGAAACTCATCCCTCGCTGAGCCCAAATGACGAGTTCGCGGATTTCGAGTTGTTCGAACAGCACATCGGTGCAAATAAGCCGATCCTAAACTTCCGCGGCGGCTACGTCCGAGACGCCTACCGCACGGGACTCGAACTCCAAGTAAACCAGAAATTCAATCCCTACCGTTTCGGTCTCGTCGGCGCCACCGATAGCCATTCCGGAATTGTTTCCGTCGAAGAAAACAACTACTCAGGCATGCACGCGAAGCCAGGCACACCAGAAGAAGTCCTGGAAGCCAGGCTGATTGCTTCGGCAAGTGTATTGGGTAAAACAAGACGGCGTCACTACGGCGCGTCGGGCCTCACCGGCCTCTGGTCCAAAGAGAACACCCGAGAGAGCATCTACGAAACCCTCGAGCGCAAGGAAACATGGGGCACCACGGGGCCACGTATTAAAGTCCGCTTCTTCGGCGGGCTCCATATGGGCGGTGTCGATCCCAACAAGCCAAACTGGGTCGAAAAGGCCTACGAAAAGGGCGTTTCCATGGGAGGCTCGTGGCAGGGCAGGTATGGAAACGGCGGAGCACCCACCTTTGCCGTATGGGCGCTCAAGGACGCGGAAAGCGCGAATCTGGATCGGATTCAGATTGTGAAGGGTTGGTTCTTCGATGGGAAAAGCCATGAGAAGATCTACGACGTGGTCTGGTCAGGCGACCGCGTTCCGGATTCGACAACGGGCAAAGTCCCGGCGGTCGGAAATACCGTGAACCTTGAAACGCTCGAATACACCAACTCAATCGGCGCGGTTGAATTAAAGGGCCTCTGGACGGACCCCGATTTCAACTCGAATCAATCCTCCTTCTACTACATGCGCGTACTCGAAATCCCGACACCCCGCTGGAGCATGTTTGACGCGAAGGCGCTTGGGGTTCCGCACCCGACCGATGTGCATAAGACCATTCAGGAACGCGCGTACACGTCGCCCATCTGGTTCGACCCGCGTCCGACCCAGTAACTCAACGGATAGTCGAGGGCGTATTCGGTGCCGAGGCGGCGACCGCGCGCGAGACGTGGCTACAATATTAAATAAATTAGTTGTTCTTGGGAGGTTCGGCGTGAAGACTCTTGGAATATTTTGGACGACAGCCCTGATCGCGAGTTTTGCCGCAACGGCGGACCCAGGAGAAGGCCCAGATCGCAAAGCCCTATTCGGCGAGTTGCACCTGCACACCAATTTCTCTTCGGACGCGAACTACCTCGGCACCATGGCCAC
>JAPYPO010000054.1 GCA_029937645.1 Candidatus Hydrogenedentota bacterium | reverse complement strand
GAATCGATTACTGGAAAGACGGACGCGAGGTCAACGACAACATCGCCATGATCTACGAGTACGACGTGGACCGTGACGATGACGGATTCGAGATGATTCCGCCCCGAGACGAGCGGCAAAAACGCTCACAGATCAACCGAGGCTACACCGTGCGCATGACCTATTCCAGCATCTGCGCCAACGGCCGCCGCGACTACAACGAGCTTTTCCAAGGCGACCGAGGCAGCATACTGGTTACCGAACAAAAAGGCTGCGCGGTCTTTCCTGAGCCGGCGGCAAAAGGCGACTGGAACAAAGTGGAAGAAGCCACGGCGGACGACGCCCAGAAGGAGGCCGAAGGCATCGTCGCGGGAATATCGCGCAATTACAAAGACGAGGCCTATCACACGGGCGTCCCGATCGAAGTGTTGAACGACCTTGGCGAGTCATTCGCTGCGGGCGGTGTTCGAAGTGTTGACCGCATGCAATTCACGTCCTTCGCAAACGACATCCGCACGGGCGGCACGCCCAAGGCAAACGAAATCGTGGGCCTCATGACTGCGATTGCCGGATTCTCCGCTGTTAAGGCGATGGAAACCGGCTCGACCGTGGATATCGATCCCGCGCTGGCCGAATTCGATTTCGAGACCCCCGATCCATTCCGCTTCGACTTCTTCGAGGAAGACAAAACGAACGCGAAGGAAGAAAAAGCCTAAGACATAGCGTTTCTACTAGCGTCGCCCTCGAGTTCGGGGCTGCAAATTTGACCATAAATAGATGGGGATGTGCCTCGCCCCGATACCACCTGGAGATTGCCATAATGCGTCGGCTTTTCTTAACGTTCCTACCCGCAGCCGCCTACGCCGTATTTCTCGCGGGCTGCTCAGACCCGCTGGCCGACAAGACCGGGGCCACCATCGGAGACGCCATTACTGTCGAGGGTTCGGCCAGCAAGGCCGCAGTCATCGCGGCTCAGCACGCCGAGTCCGAATCCGCGAGCGATCTCTATGCCCTCGCTTCCGATTCCTATATCGGCTTTGCCGGCTCAAAAATCGGAGGGATCCACTACGGCCAATTCCCTGGATTTGTAGGAAACGTATCAATAGTTGACGGGGATCTCTCGACGGTAAAAATCGACCTTAGCCTTGACATGGCCAAGCTCAGCAGCGACGATTCCCGCTTGACCGGAACCCTCAAGGGCGAAGATTTCTTCGACGTGGAGAATCATCCGATAGCACACTTTTTCTCCACCTCCGTCGAGCCTTCTGACGATGGGTTCACGGTTACAGGAAACCTGACCATTCGCGCAATTGCGAAAAGCGTCTCTTTCCCCGCGCAGATCTCCCTCGACGGCGACGCGCTTTCCGCCACAGCCGAATTTACCATCGACCGGAACGAGTGGGGAATCGGCGTCGGCTGGCTGAGCGACACCGTCATCAAAGACGGCATCCTAATGGAGTTCGACATCCAAGCCGAGCACTCCAAACCAGCCGCCGCCGCTTCCGATGCCCCCGGCTTCACCGATGCCTTCTCCAAGCCCACCGAGGGCTCCAAGCCCAAAAAGAAATCGAAAGAGCCGGCACCTGAATAGGCCCGGAAACTCCCTTTCTAGGCTGCAATACGCTGGGGCGCACCTTCAAACCTGTTTGGAGGTGGGGGAGTAGAGATCAAATTTCACGTCCGCGATATTCAACAACCACCTTGGGTGCCCACGAACAAACCCCCAACGCAACGGCTGAGTTGTGCAAGGGCCTCAAATCATGCTATAAGCAATACTTAATTTTGCTACGAAACAAACAGTCCCAGCGCTACAAAGTGAGGAGACACTAATGAACAACAGATCTAAGAAGACAAACAATCAGACGATCCGTCTGGTCCCCGTGGCGTTATGCGCCCTGCTTATCGGCTTAGCAGCCCCATCGGTCCAAGCCGATACGGTGAGCGACCCCATATGGAGCACCAGCGGGGCCCACGAAAAGTTCATCGCGACGCTCGCCTTTGCCCCCGACGGCGAGACCTTTGCATCGGGTGCGAACGACGATAAGGCAAAAATATGGAGTACCGAAACCGGTAAAGAGGTTCGTACCTTTTCCGGCCATCGCGGTCAGTGGCACGGAAGTGGAGTGCACTGTGTTGCATTTTCACCGGACGGAAAATCTCTCGCTACGGCTTCATCGGATAACACCGTGAGGATCTGGAACGCCGCCGACGGCAAAACGGTCCGTACCCTCAAAGGCCACACCCACGAAGTTCTTGCCGTAGCCTTTTCCCCGGATGGCAAGTACATCCTCTCCGGCTCGTTAGACGCAACCGCGAAATTGTGGGATGCGGCAACGGGTGCCGAAGTGCGCACTTTCGCAGGACACGAGCTCGGCATCGGCTCCGTGGCCTTCTCCCCGGAGGGTCGCCATATCGTTACCGGCGCCGGCGACATGACGGCTAAACTATGGGATGCGGGCACGGGCGCTGAAATCCAGACCTATGCCGGCGGCCACTCCTGGCAGATCGCATCCGTCGCCTTCTCGCCCGATGGTTCAAAGATTCTAACCGCCTCCTTCGACAACACCGCGAAATTGTGGGATACACGAAGCGGCAAGGAGATTAAGGCGTATCTCGGCCATCAGGGCTATGTTTACTCGGCGGTATTCTCCGCAGACGGTTCGAAGGTCTTGACCGCTTCGAAGGACAGGACAGCCAAAATTTGGGACGCGAAGACCGGCGCTGAAATCCGTACCTTTGCCGCCCATCGCAGACCGGTTGTTGCCGCACTCTTCTCGCCCGACGGGAAATACGTTGTGACTGGCGGAGAAGATCAGTCGCTCAAACTATGGGACGCCAATTAGATTTATCACGGGCGATCCTATGGGAAATGTCGGTTACGAAGATGATAATGTGAGCATGGTGATTCGATATTTCGATTTCATGGGACCGGGCGGTAGCCGAATTTCTGGCTCGCAACGAAGAGAAGCCGTTCCGGCATGACTCGAAAATCGAGAGTGCTCCTGGCCATGGGAATCTTGGCCGGGATTGCCATGCTGGCAGCGGTATTCTTCCGAACCGGATCGGTGCCACCAGAAGCGCGAAACAGCGCCTCGTCCATGCGTGACTATTTTGTGGAACGAGCGAGCGACGTAAAGAACACACCCTCCTCCTCAGGAGCCCCCGAATCGTGGGCTCCTGAGGTTAAGGCCCTCATCGAAGAACGCCACGCGTTAGACGAAACGGTGTGGGCCCAAGAAGTAGCGGCGCAAGAATACGAAGAGACGATCGTCAAGTATTGGGACCAGATGCTTCGGCCCGATGACGATAAGTACGCCGTACTCGCAACGATTCCATTCGAGACCATCACACTCGACGCACCCGGAGAGACCATCGGACTCGAATGGGGCATCAAGCGAACCACCTTCGAAGGTCACGGGCGAACCCTCACTCAAAACGAGTGGCGCGAGTTCCTGCGCGACATGGAGGGACGCGGCTACGGTATCAGGGCGATCGAATTTCACCAGAGTGACTTCCACGGCACATCCGAGAAAGACGCCGTTTCAGTCTTCAACGTCATCCTAAATGTAGCAAACAATGACCGAATGCACCGCTGGACGGTTCAATCCAAGCTCCGAGTCGAATGGACGGATAAGAAGGACGAAGACGGACTATATATACCGGGTGACTTGACCCTATTCGACACCACACTATTGGAACGCGAGGGCCAGCCGGCATTCAAACACGGTGCCTTCGACTCTGTCCTGCGGGCCGGAACCTTTCTGCTGGTCCACGACCTGAACCGAGATGGATTCTCAGACATCTTGGTCCCGGAACACAATCTCCTCATGCCAAATCGTGGGGACGGCCAATTTAATGAGCAGCCACTGTTCATAGCGCCTGGGTACGACCCGCCGGCGATCATCGAAATTGCCATCGCCGCTGATTTCAACGGCGATGGGCATCTCGATATCCTATGCGTCGCCGAGTACAAGACCAAGCCTGCCGCCGTATCCTCCCCAGCGGAACCAGGCGTTTTTCTTTTCCGCGGCGACGCCAACGGCGCATTCCCGACGCCAGGCCTACGCGCGGCACCGGAATCCGTAGTCACCACAAGCCCGCAATCCGTAACCGCAGGAGACATCGACGGAGACGGCGACCTCGATGTGTGGATAACCCAATATCGATCGCCCTACGCCGAAGGCCAGATGCCTACGCCTTTTTACGACGCCAACGACGGCTACCCCTCCTACCTCCTCTTGAACCAAGGGGACGGCACATTTGTCGATGGAACCGAATCCTCGGGCCTCGCCGCCAAACGCCATCGGCGGACGTATGCGGCGTCGTTCGTTGACCTTGATGAAGATTGGGATTTGGATCTGCTGGTTACAAGTGATTTCTCCGGCACCGATATCTACTTCAACGACGGCACCGGACACTTCACCGATGAAACCGACGCGGTACTGCGGGAGTCCACCAATTTCGGCATGGGCCACACCTTCGCCGACTACGACCAAGACGGGGCGCTGGACTTCTACGTCACCGGAATGGGATCAACCACGATGAGGCGCTTGAACCAGATGGGCTTGATCCGCGCGGACCGGCCCGAGTATCTCGACATGCGAACCCGCATGGGCTACGGCAATCGGATGTACCTTGCCCGCGGGGAACGCGCCTTCCACCAGCCGGATTTTAAAGATAACGTCGCGCGATCCGGGTGGTCGTGGGGCACGACTTCCAGTGATTTCGATAACGACGGAGACATGGATCTCTACATCGCGAACGGATACAAGAGCGGTCAAACGACGAAGGACTACTGCACCCAATTCTGGCGCCATGATATCTATACGGGTGATTCGAAGCCCAATCCCGCCATCGATTTACTGTTCGCGACGGCCTACGGTCCAAACGTATCCGAGGAATTATCCTGGGACGGATACCAGAAAAATCATCTCTTCATGAATCAAACCGGCGCGGACTTCGTTAACGTCGCATTCCTGATGAATGCCGCATTAGGCGACGACTGCCGCAGCGTGATTGGAGACGACTTCAACGGGGATGGCCGCCCGGATCTCTTAGTCTCCTCCATACACGAGAATTGGAACAACGACGTTACCTACAACAAGCTTCACCTCCTCATGAATCAATGGCCCAGTGAGAACAACTGGATCGGAGTACGCTTGCAAACGGAACCGGGCGGCCCCTCAACAATCGGCGCGGTAATTCGTATACGCAGTCAATCCGGCGATCAGGTTGCTCATATCGTGACCGGCGATTCCTTCCGCGCGCAACACGCCCCGATGAAACACTTCGGATTGGGCTCCGGCACCCACGTCGACTCCATCGAGATTCGATGGCCTGACGGCACCGTAGCGCGTGTCGAGGGTCCGGCAATAAATACATACCACATCATTCGTTCGTCCACCGCTCGATAAGGGCGAGTTGCGGCTTCTTCAACTTTTCCGGCGAATGGCTCTGTTACACACTACCTATCTCCCCACCAGATCCCAGTCGACCACTCCCGATCACAAAATTTTCAGCGGCCACATTTGAATCGCCCGCCGATTTCTGATTAACTACACCAACTTTACCTTCAACACCCCAACGGAACCCTCGTGGAAACAAATTCGCAGTCACCAGAGGTCGTACTCGACGTCGACAATTTAACCACCGAATTCCAGACACCCGAGGGTCTGGGCCGCGCCGTCGATGGTCTTTCCTTCAACATCAACAAGGGCGAGACCCTCGGTATTGTCGGAGAGTCCGGCTGCGGCAAGAGCATCACCGCGCTCTCCATCCTGCGCCTTGTGCCCAGTCCCCCCGGCAACATCGCAGGCGGCAGCGTACGCCTCGGCAACCGCGATCTCATGCAAATTTCCGAGCGCGAGATGCGCGACGTGCGCGGCAACGACATCTCCATGATTTTCCAGGAGCCGATGACCTCCTTGAATCCTGTGCTCACCCTCGGGTACCAAATTACCGAGACCCTCAGACGGCACGAAGGGCTCGCGAAACACGAGGCAACGGCGCGTGCCATCGAAATGCTGGCATTGGTTCAGATCCCCGCGCCAGAGCGCCGAGTAAAGGAGTTTCCACATCAGCTATCGGGCGGCATGCGCCAGCGCGCCATGATTGCGATGGCGCTGTCCTGCAATCCACGCGTCCTGATCGCCGACGAACCAACCACCGCGCTCGATGTCACCGTGCAGGCCCAAGTGCTCGACCTCATAAAGGATCTGCAAGAACGACTCGGCACCGCGGTCATCCTCATCACCCACGATCTCGGCGTCGTCGCCGAGACCGCCCAGCGGGTCATCGTAATGTACGCCGGGCGCAAGGTGGAAGAGGCCCCGGTCGAATCCCTCTTCGCCAATCCACAGCACCCCTACACACGCGGATTATTAGCCTCCGTGCCGCGATTGGGCGCGACCACAGGTGCCCACTCCAGTGATTCGAGACCAGCCCGGCTCGCCGAGATTTCAGGCATTGTTCCGCCCTTGACCGAAATTCCGAGCGGCTGCGCCTTCGCGCCGCGCTGCAAGCAAGCGACCGAGAAATGCACCGCCGCACAGCCACCGCTTGAGGAGACGGAACATCCCGGCCACCGGGTAGCCTGCTGGCATACAGATAAGGTGGCCGTATGAGCGACGCCCCCATATTGCAAGTGAAAGACCTAAAAAAACATTTCCTGTTGCGCAAGGGCTTATTCGGCGGCGTCAGTGGCCGCGTACACGCCGTTGATGGCGTCAGCTTCGATATCGGTGCCGCCGAAACCTTGGGCCTGGTAGGCGAGAGCGGCTGCGGCAAATCAACCGTCGGCCGCACCGTGTTACGCCTACTGAACCCTACCGCCGGAACGATCCACGTCCACGGTACCGACATTTCCACAATGGGGGCCCGTGCGCTGCGCCCCTTGCGGCGGCAAATGCAAATCATCTTCCAAGATCCCTTCTCCTCACTCGACCCGCGCATGAAGGCCGGAGACATCGTTGGGGAACTGCTGTCCGTTCACAATGTGGGGGATACACGATCCGACCGGCGCGCGCGCGTGGCCGAGCTGTTCAGCCACGTCGGCTTACGCGAAGACCAGATGAACAGCTACCCCCATGAGTTCTCCGGAGGCCAGCGGCAACGCCTCGGCATCGCGCGCGCATTATCCCTCAATCCCGAAATCATCATCTGCGACGAGCCCGTCTCCGCGCTCGACGTCTCCATCCAGGCCCAGGTGATCAATCTTCTCGCCGACTTACAAGCCGAGTTCGGACTGAGTTACCTCTTCATCGCGCACGACCTCGCAGTCGTCGAACATATCGCGCACCGCGTCGCCGTCATGTACCTCGGACGCATCGTCGAGTTCGCCGAGAAACACGAACTCTTCAGCAACGCGCAACATCCATACACCGAGAGCCTGCTCGATGCAGTTCCCGTGCCCGACCCCACCATCAAACACACGCGGCGGCGCTTACAGGGCGACGTCCCTAACCCCATCGACCGACCCAGCGGCTGTCACTTTCACACCCGCTGTCCCTACGCCGAAGAGCGCTGCCGGGTCGAAGAACCAATACTCAAGGAAGTGGCGCCCGGGCATCTTGCCGCGTGCCACCTAAAGTGAAACACATGAAACGTACCCTATGGACCCGATCACTCGTCCTTCTTCTCGCCGCGATCTCCCTCTTTGACTGCGGACGATCCGCCGATAAACCTGACGCGGACGGCGTCGTGGTCGAGGCCCCTTCGGCCGATTCCGGACCCCCGAGCTACGGCGGCCACATACGCGCGGCCTATACCAGCGAACCCACCTCCCTGGACCCCGTGTTAGGCCGCTCCGGTGGCGACACCTATTACTGGCGTCAGATGTTCGACAACTTGGTGGACGTGGACCGAGATTTGAATCCCCGGCCCAGCACCTCCCTCGCCAGCTCGTGGGATATCTCGATGGACCCGCATTCCATCACCTTCCACTTGCGCGAAGGCGTAAAATTTCATGATGGGACCCCGTTTAACGCAGAGGCTGTCAAGTTTAACATCGAGCGTATTCTTGACCCGGCCACCTTGGCTACGCCGCGGCCATCCTTCGCGGTGATCGATTCGGTCGACGCACTGGACGAGCTCACCGTGCGCTTCAACCTCAAAGGCCCCTGGGGCGCTGGCCTGAACATGCTCGCCGACCGCGGCGGCGTGATGAGTTCGCCAACAGCAATCAAGAAATACGGCAAAGAATACGGCTGGAATCCAGTCGGCACAGGGCCCTTCAAACTGAAAAAATTCATCGCCGGTGCCAGCGTGAACATGGAGCGAAACGATGACTACTGGGGCAAAGATGAAGAAGGCAACCCCCTGCCCTACCTCGACGAGCTCACCGTTAACGTCATAAAAGACGAGACCGTGCTCTCCTCCGCCCTGCGCGCCGGCGAGATCGAAGTGGCCTACTTGCCCTACAAAGATGTCACCGCCTTCGAGCGGGACGATCGCTTTCAAATCGAAGTCATGGAAGGCGGCAGGATCTCAGTCGTTTTATGCTTCAACATTGACATGCCCCCCTTCGACAATGTGGACCTGCGCCGCGCCGCAGGCTACGCCATAAACGCGGCGGCGATGAACAAAGCCGTTTTCTTCGACCGGGCCGTGGTGGCCGACTCAGGAATGTGGCCGACCGGTTCCTTGGCGCACAATCCTGATGTGCCAAGGCCTTATTATGACCTCGACGAAGCGCGCAAATATTTACGCGCGGGCGGCAAACCCGACGGGTTCGAATTCACCGCCGTCACCTGGAATAACCCCGCGCTCGTACCCTCCACCGAGGTCGTGCGCGCCATGCTGAAAAAGATCGGCATCAACATGGAAATCGAAGTCCTCAACGTAGGCTCCGCCACCGACGCCTTCTTTCACACCACCCAGTATCCCTTGTACGTCACCCAATGGAGCCGCTACCCCGAGCCCGACTGGCTCGCCTCGCTCTCCTACAAAAGCGATGGCTACTACAACGCCGCCAATCTCAAACGGCCCGACGTGGATCTCCTAGTAGAAAAGGGCGCATCCCTCTACGATCCGGCAGACCGCATCAAAGTGTACGCAGAACTAGACGCCCTGATACTCGACGAGGCCTGGTTCGTCCCAATTTTATACGGCACCGTCTACGCAACCGCGCCCCACAAAGTGCGCAACCTCGATCGCCTCTTGGCCTCAGACGCCAAGATGGATTTAACCCGCCTATGGCTAACCAAGTAACAAACACCAACGGGATCACGCGCACATGCTGCAATACATGATACGTCGCCTGCTGCAAATCGTGCCCGTATTGCTGATCGTTACCCTCATGGTTTTCGCGCTCATGCTCGCGATCCCAGGCGACCCCGCCCGCGCCCTCGTCGGCCCGGGCGAGGCGCTCGACGAAGAGCAACTCGAGATCATCCGCAAAGAGTTCAATCTCGACAAGCCCGTGCTCGTGCAATACGGCATCTGGCTTAGCAAGGTGGTCCGAGGTGATTTCGGGCGCTCTTCCCAATACCAGCGGCCCGTGCTCGACGAGCTTCGAACCCGTGCATGGGTGACCCTCCAATTCGGAATTGCAGCCTGGGTGCTCGCCGTCGTCATCGCCGTGCCCGCCGGGATCATTTCCGCCGTATACCGAGGCCGCGCACTCGACTACATCGCCACACTCATATCCATCGGCGGCGTCGCCATCCCGAACTTCTGGTTCGGCATCATGGCCATACTCGTATTCGGCGTCTACCTCGGTTGGCTGCCCGCCCAGGGCTACGTGAACATCTTCGAGGACCCCATCGAAGGCCTACGCCACATGATCTTGCCCGTATTTGCCCTCGGCATTACCAGTTGCGCCCTGATCATGCGCCAGACACGTTCCGCCATGCTCGAGGTGCTCGCCCAAGACTACGTGCGCACCGCCCGCGCCAAAGGGATGTCAGAACCCGTCGTGATCGGCGTACACGCCTTGCGCAACGCCCTACTGCCCGTCGTCACCGTCTTCGGCCTTCAGACTGGCCGCATCTTCGCAGGCGCCGTCGTCATCGAAACCGTCTTCGGCATTCCCGGCATGGGCAACTTCATGGTACTCGCCATCTTTGCCCGCGACTTCATGGTCGTGCAAGGCGGCGTGCTCATCATGGCACTAGCCGTGCTCTCCGCGAACCTCCTCACCGACCTCATATACGCATGGCTCGACCCCCGGATTCGATACAATGACTAGCAGGCCCTCCATCGAAGTACTCAAAAAGACCATGCGCATACCGCAGGCCGCCTTCGGCGTCGTGGTCATGGTCATCATCGTGTTCTCCGCTATTTTCGCACCCTGGATCACTTCAGCCGACCCCGAAGAAATGGACTTCGACAACCTCCTCCAAGGCTTTTCCGAGGAGCACATCCTAGGCTCCGACCAGATGGGCCGCGACACCCTGGCGCGCTTACTATACGGAGCGCGCGTGGCGCTCATGGTAAGCCTAGGCGCCGTGGGCCTCGGTGTAATCATCGGCGTGCCACTCGGGTTAGTGTCCGTGTATTGTCGTGGGTACATCGACGACATCATCATGCGCGTAATGGACGCGCTCGTCGTGTTTCCCAGCCTCCTGATAGCCGTAGGTCTCGCCGCCGCCATGGGCGGATCCCTACCCACCGTCATCATCGCCATCGGCATAGCGAACATCCCCTGGATGGCGCGAATCATTCGCAGCCAGGGCCTCACCATACGCGAGCAAGACTTCGTCGCCGCCGCCGAAGCCGGCGGCATGAGCCACTTCCGCATCATCTTTAAACACATACTGCCAAACAGCATCGCGCCCGTAATCGTCCAAAGCACCCTAAGCATGGGCTACGCCGTACTGACCGAAGCCGCCCTCGGCTTCATAGGCGTAGGCATCCAACCCCCAACCCCCACCTGGGGCAACATGCTCCTCCAAGCCTACCCCATGCTAGACCAACAGCCCCTCCTATCCATCGTGCCCGGACTAGCCATCTTCCTATTAGTCCTCGCCTTCAACTTCGTAGGCGACGCCCTGCGCGATGTCCTCGATCCCAGGCTCAAAGGCGTGATTCACTAAACGCCACGAGTCCCCCGGTCAAAGCCCCTCCAGCCAGATAAACTTCCTCGAAGAGGATGTGGCGAGCACTGTCCCCTCTGGCAGCCGTGTCCGATGCCGGACAAGGATATCGAAGCGCTGCCGCATAAAGAGCGGCCATTTTGTCCCTACGAGAAGGAAGAATACGATGCCGTTACTTTCTCTTTGGGAAAAGAGAAAGTAACCAAAGAGAAACCAATAGCGTCTGACGACGCACTTGCAGAGGCTGAAAACACCGACCCGCCAGTCGCCGAAGGCGCATCGATTTCTTTTGGCTCCACCTTTTCTTTCTCCAAAGAAAAGGTGGAAGAAGCGGCGGGTGGATGCGGGGGATCTCGACGCGGACTCGGGGCCTGGTTTTGGAGGGGCCGCACCTGCCCCGGCGTAGGGTGTGCTTGAATAAAGCGCGTCGATTCAGTACCGTCCTTGTACGCAATCCGGGGTGTCATTCCAGTTCAATATAGGATGCTTTCTCCTGCGGAGCGGTTGCGATTTAATTTCATGCGGAGGTCTGAATATGCAGTCTCGTATCGGAAAAATTATTGTCGCGCTTTGTGTTCTTGTGTGCGCATCCATGGCGTTTGCTGACGTTAAGGTCGCTGAAGTGTTTGGTGATGACATGGTCTTGCAACGGAACCTACCGGTCCCGGTGTGGGGCACCGCGTCCCCTGGTGAGACGATCACCGTCTCGTTTAAGAGACAGAGGCATAGGGCTACGGCTGACGCGCAGGGCAAATGGATGGTTACACTCAAACCTCTGAAAACCTCGAAGAGAGAAAAAAAGATGGTGGTCACGGGCTCGAACACGATCACCTTTAACGGGATATTGGTCGGCGAAGTCTGGTTTTGCAGCGGCCAGTCGAATATGGAGGAACGGTTCCGCAAATCAGGGGGAGACCGCATCGACCCCGAGGTGTTTGAGCGGGACCTTTCTGGGTTCAGGTATTTGCCGAAGAAGAGTGGCTGGCGGCCGTTGGTGGAGGAAGAACAACACCTGATCTCGCGCGTGGCGTACTATTTTGGGATGGAGCTTTATGAGGAATTGGATGTTCCGGTTGGATTGATTATCCGTGCCTCGGGTGGGACCTCTATTCAGAGCTGGATGTCACCCGCAGTCGCGGAGGAAATTCGGAATGAACTGGATATCGCTGAGAATTGGCGCGAGGGCCGGGAGGACAGTTTTCCGGGTGTGCAATTCAAGGAGGGGCTCGATCCTTTTGTGCCGGTCGCGATTTGCGGGGTGATCTGGTATCAGGGCGAGCGGAATGCGAAGACCTTCACGGGTTTCGAATATAAGGACCTGCTTCCCCGGCTGATCGAATCTTGGCGCGGCTTATGGGCGGAGCGATCCGGGTTAGGGGTGCGCAACTTCCCGTTCTATTACGTTCAAGTCCCGACGCAGGAGGATGCGCCTCACAACGAGTTTGCCTGGTTGCGGGATGGGATGAGGCGAACGCTTGATACGACCGACAATACCGGGATGGCGGTATTTTACGACTACGGCCCTTCGCTTCACCCGGAGAATAAGGAGCCGGCGGGACAGCGGCTTGCGCTCTGGGCGCTGGCGAAGGATTATGGACGCACGGATCTTGTGTATTCTGGGCCGTTGCTTGACGAGGTTCGCATGGAGGGGGATAAGGCTGTGTTGAGTTTTAAGCATGTGGGCGGCGGTTTGCGGAACGTTTCGGGCGGGAAGGATCTCAAGTTCTTCGATATCGCTGGGAAGGATGGGAAGTATCAGCCGGCTCAGGCTTGGATTGACGGCGATACCGTTGTGGTTCGGAATGCGGCAATCGCAGAGCCGGTTTATGTTCGCTACTTACACACGAAGACGAAAGGGGATGCGGAGATTAGTCTCGTAAATGCGGAAGGCTTGCCCGCCTCATCGTTCTTGACCGACGACTTCATACCGCCGTTTAGACTTCGATGGAAAAACTGAGGCTAGAGCATTTTAACTAATTGTGGATGCGAAGGTACGCCGGTGAGGACAAGGCTGGCAAGGAACAAGACCGCAGACATAGCAGCGCTATGGCGAGGATTTGTGACGCCGCCAACCGACGCCGCAGCAAGTAGATGCGTATTCATAATTGGTTAAGATGCTCTAAAAGAGCTTGCGGGGCATGTCTTTGTACATGTGGCCGACAAATTCCTCGTAGCCGTTGTACCATTGCGTGGGGCGGGCTTCGATGTCATCCAAGTTCGCCTTGTCGCGGATGAATTTTTCCGTCGCCTGCGACCAGCGCGGATGGGGCGACTGCGGATCCACATTTGAGTAGAAGGGATACTCTCCGGGGAGGGCAGCAGACCATAGCGTTGACGGTTGCTTGTCGACGAAGGTCATTTGTACAACGCTCTTGGGGCCTTTGTATCCGTATTTCCACGGGACCACGATCCGCAACGGCGTGCCGCTCTGAGGGCGGAGGCGACGTCCGTAGGCGCCCGTAGCCACGAAGCCCATTTCGTTCATCGCTTCGTCCATTCTCAGGCCCTCGTGATAGGGCCACTTGTATCGCGTTTCCAATTGATTCGGGGCTACCTTCGGATCGTAGAAGCTCTTGAAGGCCACATACTTAGCGGCGGAGGTGGGCTTGGCGATCTTGACCAGTTTGGCCAGGGGAACGCCGAGCCAGGGGACGGTCATGGACCACGTTTCCACGCAGCGGAAACGGTAGATACGCTCTTCGTATCCGAGCTTCTCGATATCATTTAGGTCTAGTTTGAGCGGCTTTTCAACGAGTCCATCAATGGTTAATGTGTAAGGATCAAGGTTGAAATCCTTGACCGCACGTACCACGGCTTTGTCGTAGGTGAACTCCCAGAAATTGTTGAATGTGATTCCGACGAACTCTTCGGTTATCGGGCGGCCTACATCCGCGAATCTCGGATTGCGGATGAAGTGGCGAAGCGGGAGGTTCGCAGTTGCCTTGATTTCTTGAGCGGAACTGGGTGGGGAAAACCCTCCGGCCATCATTCCGCCGATGCCCATCGCCTTCAGAAAATCTCTTCGGTTGAAAAATACGTCTTCGTCGGTCGCGGCGTTGTCTGGCAGATGCCACGGCGGGCGATGGATGATTGAAGGCATGAGCGTTTCCTTCACGGGTGAATCGGATGCATTTACTCTAACAGGTTCAAGGCGGGAGAATCGATCCCGCTGTAATGTCCGACTTAAAGATCCAAACTTGTTACTTAAAGTACTTCCTGACAATCCAATCGGGCTGGGCGCCGCCCGGTGGATTGCGTTTTCCGGTCATGTCGATGTGCATGGGTTCGGGAGGGTCCGTACTGAGGGGAAGCCGGTCGCCTAGGTTGGCTTGCGATTCCCGAAGGAGATCCATCATCTCGGAGACGCGCGCCGTGTGTTCGGGCCTTTCGGCCAGGCTTGTTAGCTCCCAGGGGTCGTTTTTCAAGTCGAAGAGCTGGGTATGGTTTAGTTTTGGGTAGCGAATGATTTTCCAGCGACCGTCCTGAACGGAGCGCATCGTTTGTTTATAGGCGGTAAACACCGTATCGCGAACCGTGTCGCGCTGGCCGCGCCAGATGGGCGCGAGGTCCTTGCCTTCGACGCCCGCTGGTGGCGGAACGTTCGCATGCGCGTACAGGGTCGCCGGTATGTCCAATAGATACGTGAGCGCCTTCGATTCGCCTTGCGGGATGCCCGGCCCGGCGAAGAGAAGCAGGGCTCCCATGCTGTGTTCGTATAGATTCTGCTTGCCCAAGATGCCGTGGCTGCCGAGGGCTAGGCCATGATCGGAGGCGAAGACGATGAGTGTGTTTTTATCCAGGTTGTTTTCTTTGAGCGATTCCAGGATTCGTCCGATTTGCTCGTCCATGTAGGTGATGAGCGCGTAGTATTCGGCCAGTTGATCCCGGATGACTTCCGGAGTTCGGGGATAGGCGGCGAGGTTCTCGTCTCGGATGAGCATTTCGCCGAGGTTGAATTCGTGTTGCGGCTTGAAGTTGGGCGGCAACGGCGGTCGTTTGTGGTAGTAGGGCTCGCGATAGCTTTCTGGGGCATTCCGTGGATCGTGCGGCGCGGTAAATGAAACGTAGGCGAAGAAGGGCTGCGCGGAGTCGTGGGATTCCAGGAAATCGATGGCGGCATCGGCGAAGAGCGCGCTGGATGAACGCTTGCCAATGCGCTTCTCCGTAAGGGCGCCATCGGCTGTGATATCCGAAACGGGGGTTCTTTCGTGGTTGGCCATGCCGCCCATTAGGATGGCTTTCCCCTTTTGAAAGCTGCGTAGCACGGCTTCGGGTTGGTTATGCCATTTTCCTGTCACGAAGGTAGCGTAGCCCGCCTCACCGAGGCGTTCGGGCAGAGTCGGAACGCCTGCGAGATTGCTCGGGACGCGAAAAAGGCTGCGCCCGCTCATCATCATCGCGCGGCTCGGAACGCAGACCGCGCCGCTCATGGAGCCCATGCAATAGTTGCGCCGAAAATTGAAACCGGCCTCTGCGAGCCGGTCGAGATTGGGAGTCTGGATGTACTCATTGCCGTACGCGCCGATGGTATCCGTTCGTTGGTCGTCGGCGAGG
>JAPYPO010000574.1 GCA_029937645.1 Candidatus Hydrogenedentota bacterium | reverse complement strand
TTTTCCAACCGCTTCCGCGTCCATCAGTCCCTGGAAATGGACGCACCGGAAGGAAAAAAGAATCAGACCCGCGAAGACGGAAAAGTTACTGTAATTCCCCACATTGGCGGGCTACACCATCACTACGAGAGTAAACAGCATGACCCCAAAGACAAAGGCGGATCAGTTTTCGGGACCCACAGGCGGGCGGGACAACCCAGTATGGACGAAATAGCGTGGCACCGCCGGGAAACCAGGCGGCAAACAGAGAAAACAAACCTCGTCCTGGAGCTTGGAAGCCCCCCGCCTACTCGACAACGACAGCAACTCGGTCCATTGGAAACCGGGCTCATAATGACTCATGTTGCTGATCCGAATCCGCTGGACCAATACACGTATCGGTGATCTTTTCGACCTGATACTCAGACCAGTAATGATTCCGGCTCACTTCAAACGCTTAGGACCTTCGTACTCCGTATACGGCGGGTTCTCAAAACGAATCGGCTCTTCAACAATTCGGGGATCTTCCTGCTCACGCAAGATTTCGAGGAGTTGCTCCGCGAGGCGCGCACGCGTGTCTTGGTACTCGGAATTGTCCGCGATGTTCCGCACCTGATCCGGGTCGACACGCAGGTCGAAGAGCTCTTCCTGTGGGCGTTTCCCGAATCCAAGTTCATAGGCTTCGCGCACCGACTCGTCATTGCGGTTGGTCACCATCCACGCCTTCGTCGGGCTGGCATCGAGATCGGGGTAGGCGGTAAAGGTCGTATCGCGAAGTTCCTCATACGGTGGCGTCGGTGTGTCTGGATCATCCAGACCCCTCGGGTTGCCCATAGGCCAGCGGTCGGGTTCGAAGTTGTGAATATACAGGAAGTCCTTCGTGCGAATCGCGCGTTGAGGGTAGGGCAGGTTGCCGTCACGCGCAGAGGGAAAGTGCGTTTCGCGACCCGTCACAACAAACGTGCGGGTCGGGTCTATTTGTCCACTCGCCTTACTCTCAAGAACGGGCATAAGGCTACGCGCGGTCATGCCTTCAGGCTTTGGAACGCCCGCTGCTTCGAGAAACGTCGGAGCAAGGTCCATGAGATTCACGAAGTCATCAACAACACGACCTGGCGCAATCTTTTTGGGCCATCGCGCGAGCAGCGCGACCTCCGTGCCGATGTCATACAAGTTGCATTTGCCGCGTGGGATGCCGGGAATACCATGGTCGCCGCTCACCACGACAAGCGTATTATCGAGTTCGCCGATCTTTTCAAGTTCGTCCAACAAAACTCCGAGGCCAGCGTCCACAGCAAGCACTTCGCCGAGATAATCACAAATATCCTCGCGAACCTCATGCACATCCGGCAGGAATGCCGGAAGACGACCTTTAAGATCATCGGGATTGAGGCTCCAGAGGGAATTACCCGACCCCTGTGTCCAGGTGCGGTGGGTGTTCGTGGGCCCCCACCAATAACAAAATGGATCTCCATCAGGTCGCGCATTCAGGAAGGACTTGAAGTTTTGTCTGGTTTCGTCGAGCAGAGATTCCTTCGCCTTCGCCACACCCATTTCTGGCGCCAATCTGGTTGCAACTTGAGAGAAGCTATTGAAACTTCGACCTGCGCTCTGGTACCGGGTGCGTTCCGCGCCGTAGGGGGCATCGTAAGGCCTGCCCGGCGACCAGACCTTGTACGTGTGACCGATGTGGTATCCCGCTTTTTCAAGTTCGAGCGGATAGGTTGGAATCGAGTCATCCCAGCTGCCCAGCAGAATCGCACCCATACCCGTCTGCCAGAAGTAGCGGCCCGACAGTATGGACGAGCGACACGGCGTACAGGACGGCACCGGCACAAACGCGTTCTTGAAGATAACTCCTTCCTTCGCAATGCGATCAAAGTTTGGAGTATCAATAAGATGATTGAGAGATTTACTGCCCTCGAAGGCCGCATACGCCCTCGCATAGCGCCCCCAGTCATCCGCAAACGCCATGACGATGTTCGGGCGCTTGCGAGTGTCCCGGACCGACTCCGGGGAAGCTTGGGCATGGGTCATGTCCGCCGCAATCGATAGCAAAACAAGACCGACGAGTACCATGAGGGTATTCAGATATTTTGCACTCATTTTTTTGGATCTCCTATGGTGGGGTAAAGTAATCGAAGCGTTTACGCGAAACAGGCGTTCCCAGCTTGTGGGATCTATCCAGGATCGCCGCGATTTGGTCACTCTAATTGTGCCACGTGATCGTATCGCCATTGTAATTGGTTTCTTCAGTTCTCTTTGACATTCTCGGCTGTGCCTCGCATATATTCATCCGCACAGTAAATATTGAACAATCTACATCCGCTGTACAGAGTTCAATGATGGTTGAAATTCTCAGAATCGCCGTCGTTAAGTCTGCCGAACGTTCAACATCGTGGCGAACTTGGCCTGTGCCTCGCGAGTATTCATCCGCATTGAAAACATTGAATATTCTGCATCCGCCATATGGAGTCCATCAATGGTTGAAACTCTCAGAAAACACTTCCGTCGGATCTACCGAACGGTCATTATCGTGGCTAACGCGGCCGCCGCGCCTGCTTCCTGACTTCTGGCCTTCTCATTGGAGAACCCGTTCGATTCGGTAGGTCAATAGGAACGATTTGGCGAAATTCGCCGCACAAATTTGGTACTTCATTTGGACTTAACCGAGATTACCCATATGGACCCGTCGGCGACCGGAGCCAATGAGATTGAA
>JAPYPO010000053.1 GCA_029937645.1 Candidatus Hydrogenedentota bacterium | reverse complement strand
ATTTGAAACCTGCTCGCGATGGCCGCGAGCGGGTGCATATGGGAAATGTCGGCTAGAGTGTACACGAGCGGCGCCGTCGCAGAGAACCTTCGATCCTTTCAGGAAACCAACACGGATTCGCAGGGGCGGTTCTCTTTCGAAGGTCTAGTCGCCGCTCCGTACCGTGTTCACGCTACGCCGAACAGGCCATTCGAAAAGTTCGCTGGGTTTGATGCGATTAACCCGTCAGAAACGCCGGAGATAACCATCGTCGTGCGTCAAGCGGCCAAATTGCGAGGACGTGTATTGGACGCGCAGACGGAGGAGCCCATCAAGAGTTATCGAGTCGAATACGGCGAGATTCATCCCATGGGACATGAAAATATTTGGGAAAAACGAACTATCAATTCTGAATCCGGTGCCTTCGAATTGTCCGCACGGCTGGATCAGGATTGGTACATCCGCGTGGCGGCGGACGGATACGCGGAGATGAGACTCACAGGCGCGGCCCTCGTATCAGGGGGAATAGTCGACGACATCGAGTTCCGGCTTTCGCCCAGTCGTATCGTTCGCGGATTCGTTGCCGATGCCAATGGCGAGCCCATCGGCGGCGCCTGGGTGTTCCACAATGAGGATGTGTTTGATGGAATGCGTGGTAATAATGCTCGCTATGCGACTGCTGTGGCCGACGCGGAGGGAAGGTTTGTATTGGGTTCTCTACCCAGCGATGCGGAGTTCATCTACGTAAAGAAGACCGGCTACTCCGTTGCTCAGTCCCTGATTGATGACGAGATGAACTTCGTATTGACGCAGGGCGGGGCAATTGAGGGGCGCGTTCAGTTCGGCGGCGCGCCACCCGAAGGCAATGTAAGAGTGAGCACCCACACAATCGTCAATGGGAAGGTCTCGAGTCATGGCGGTGCGCTAGATGAGAACGGCTTCTACCGCGTGCAGGAACTCATCGATGGGATGTATCAATTCCAAGTCAGGCTAGGAGAGGAAAACGGGCGTCACATCGAAACCTACTATATCGAGGAACAAGTCGAAGCATTTGACGGCGCGGTCACGACATTCGATATCTGGATTCCTATCGGATCGGCTGTCCTGGAAGGCGTCATCTCGCAAGACGGAGTACCCGTATCCCAGCTACCGCTCCGGTGCACAAGCGGCGGCTATTTCAACTATGCTGTCACCGACGAAACGGGCTACTATCGAATCGATAACCTGCCTGAAGGCCCCGTACAAGTAGACGCACATCTTCCCGACGAAAGGAATCCCGGCGCCACTTACTACCGCAACATCATCGACACCAAACTCGAACCCGATGCCCAGGCGCGGCGAGATTTCGACCTCTCAACCCCCGAATGAGTGGTTGGTAACAAAGCCTATTGCCATCTCAAATCGGAAGCCGCTACACGGGAGATTGGATGGAGAGAGGGAACCACGAATGAACACGAATAGACCTAGCGCCGCGTAGCCGCAGCTAAGAAATATTGAAAGGCAAACTCAGGATCATCTCCGCGCTCTATGGCGCAGCCGGTGGCTTAAAGATGAGTTGTAATTATTTCCGTCGAAAACTTCGAATCGCTTCGTCGTTCCTTCTCACGGCCACGCCCACAAGTAATTATACGAAAACCCTAACCTTCACCTTTTCCGGTTTTCTCCACACCCACCAGCCTTTTGGCCCAATTTATTTCAATTCGGGCGCAAAATCCGTCAACCAATCACCCATTGTTTCCCAACCCGGATCCTGCCAGCGTGCAACACACGGTGCCAGTATGTAGGGGCAGTACGGTGGGACGGGTGTGGCGGGTAGCCGGGTGTGTTTCCCTGCAATGACGGGGTGGGGAAAGCGCGCGGGCTGAAGAGGGACTACTTCTCTTCGTGATAATCCATTTCCGTGTTAACGGCCCAGATGGGTTCTTTGTCGGCGCTGCCAGAGGCGATGGCGTCTACGGCGGCCATGGCGGTCAGCATGGAATGGTCCTGATTGTTATATTTGTGCATGCCGTTTCGGCCGACGAGGAAAAGGTTCTCGATGGGGTCGAGGTAAGAGCGGATGACGTGGAATTCGTCGTACGCGCCGAAGTAGGCGGGGTAGGTCTTCGGCACGCGGATGACGGTGTGGTCTAAAACGCGGTCCGCACGGATGATTCCGATGTGGCCGAGTTCTTTGATGGCAAATTCGGCGAACGCCTCGTCGTCCATCGACCAGAGGTCGTCGCCTTCGTCACAAAAGTATTCGAGGCCAAGCCAGACGGAGTCCGGATCCTTGACCAGATAGGGACTCCAGTTGTTGAAAATCTGGAGGCGACCCAGCTTAACGTCCGGCTCTTGGATGTAGATCCAATTGTCTTCGATGAGGTCGGGGCCGCCGCCGTCTCGCCGCACTTCGAGATCCTGAACGAGCAGGCCCACGGTGATGAAATCCCGATAGATCAGGCCGTCGGCCACACGGCGCGCTTCGGCGGGCGGCGCTTCGCCCATGGCGCGAATCAAGTCCTTAACGGGCATGGTGGAGATGACGTAGGAGGCTGCGTAGGTCTCGGCTTGCGTGCCATCGGACGCGACGGTACTGACGGATGCGACGCAGTCGCCGTCGAACTCGATTCCCACGACCTGGCGGTCCAGGATAACTTCGCCGCCGCCCTCGCGAACAAGTCGCGCGACTTCCTCCCACATCTGGCCCGGCCCCAGCTTCGGGTACAGGAAGGTCTCGATGAGGGACGTCTCCGTGTCTTTCTGGGCGATATCGTGTTTACGCGGGAGCAGACTCTTGAAGAAGTGGAGGGCTGCCTTGACGACCGAAAGGCCCTTGATACGTTGCGCTCCCCACTCGGCGCTGATTTCCTTGCACGGAATGCCCCAAACTTTTTCAGTGTAATCCTTGAAAAAGGTCGAGTACAGTTCGCGGCCAAAACGGTTGACGATGAATTCTTCGAGGTTCTTCTCGTCGCGCAGGGGAAACGCGAGCGCCTTGAGATAACTAAGACCGATGCGCACGGTACGAATCGGGCCGAGGTTCAGCAGGGTCTTCGGTCCCAACGAGATGGGATAGGGAAAGAATTTTCTGAGAAAATAAATACGCGAAGTCCGTTCGCGCACGAGCATGACCTCGTCGACCGTATCCGGGTCCGGGCCCTCCTCGTTCGTGGCGACCTCCCGCGACTGACGCTGGTAGGTAATGGTTCGCGATCCGCCATCCACGGCTTGCAGCGGCAGGATCGACTGCCACCATTCCATGACGCGGTCGGACTTGGAAAAAAACCGGTGGCCGCCTATATCGATGCGATTGCCTTTGTAGTTGATGGTCTTGGCGATACCGCCCAAGTCCCCGCTGGCCTCAAGCACAATGGGATGCACATCGGTACGCTTCAGCAACTCGTAG
This sequence comes from Candidatus Hydrogenedentota bacterium, assembly GCA_029937645.1. GTDB lineage: Bacteria > Hydrogenedentota > Hydrogenedentia > Hydrogenedentales > JAPYPO01. The sequence goes on along the minus strand of JAPYPO010000053.1, from coordinate 12,282 downwards.
GCGGCGGTCAGCCCGGCGGGGCCTGCGCCGATTATAATCGCAATTTTCTTTTCCATACGACCCCAAGAGACATTAGGCAACGGCTATCGAATTCGTTTCGCCGTATACAGACCGGCACCGGCACGCCGGCTATTATCCACGTTGATTGAATCGTTTGCCAACCAGCGCAGCGGCGATATTCACTTTCTGGATATCGATCGTTCCGCCCGCGATTCCCCACCCCCAGGAATCCCTCAAGCGCCGTTCGATGGGGTACTCGGCTGAGTAGCCGTAGCCCCCCATTAATTGAAGCGCGGCGCCGGTGACTTCCCGGGCCATTTCGTTCGAAAAACATTTCGCGATGCTGGACTCGAAGATGCTCGGGAATCCGTCTTCCGCGTTGCGCGCGGCCCGGTGAATAAGCAGACGTGCCGCTTCGACACGCATGGCCATCTCGGCCAGTTTTAATTGGACCGCTTGGAATTCGACGATGGGCTTTCCGAATTGTTCTCGCTCCTGCACGTAGTCGACTACATAGTCGAGCGCGCCCGACGCCTGACCTAAGGCCATGGTGGCGTTGCCGCAGCGCTCCAGATCGAAAGCCTCCATCAGCTTCTTAAACCCACCCGCTGGAACGATAATGTTGCCGAGCGGCACCTTCACGTCCTCAAGATAGATGTCCGACGAAGGAATCCCTCGGAAACCCATCAGCCGCTCTTGGTCGCCAAAGGAAAGGCCGGGCCGGTCCTTCTCGACGTACACGGCGCCGATGCCCTTAGCGCCTGCATCATCCGACATCCGAGAATAGACCACATAGCCACCCGAGTGGCCGCCGCCAGAACACCACCGCTTGGTTCCGTTCAGCGTCACGCCGTCCTCCGAGACGACGGCCCGCGTGGTAAGGTCAGTCAGCGCCGTGCCCGCATTCGGCTCGGACATGGCTACCGCCACGACCAGATCTCCGCTACATACGCGCGGGAGGAGATCGCGTTTCAATTTTTCGGGCGCGAAAAATTCAATCGCGCGCGCGGGCCCTACGTTGGCCTCGAACACGGGGAAGGCGACTGCGGATGAAACTTTCGCGAACTCCTCGAGAATGAGCAAGGCTTCGAGATTGCCGAGTCCCATGCCTCCATACGCTTCCGCGATATTGATCCCGAGAAATCCCATCTCGCCGTAACGCTTGCGCCATTCGTCGGGCAGTGGCTCGCGTGATTCCTCGATCGTGTTGGCCAAGTCCGTCAGTTCATTGACGGCGAACTGGCGTGCCATTTCTTGAAGTTGTATCTGATCGTCCGTTAGTTGGAAGTTCATGAATGCTGGTACCTTTGATTGCCGCTGGGGCGAGAAGCTAAGCCTGCTGCCCCGGTTATCTCACCGAGCTTCCTAGCAAGACGAAAACGAAGCTGCGTCACGGTTGAGTTGGCCCAAGAGGACAGTGTTATACGTGACCGCCGCGCAAATTTACAGTCGGTGGTCGGATACGGCCCTGACAATCGCCCCCTTGATCCCCATTCAATGGAGGACATTTAGCGAATTTCGAGGGGCGGTAGTCGCCCTTTTAAAAGGGTTGTTGCGCCGGTATCAAGCCCTTTTCGCTCGTTTTTCACGATTTATCCCCGGAACATGGTTTTCCGTCAGTCTAAAGTCGAATCCATTGGCGCATCCAAGGCCACGTTGCTAACGAATGCGCTTTACGTGTAATCTCTAAGTGTTTATTTTTGGAGGAATTTTCCTTGTGAGCAATTGTGTGCGCGCGCTTACAAGATAGCCAGACTAATTCTAATCTGACGAAACCAGAAGGAAGACGAATCATGGCACAAGTAAAAGACGCTCCCCCTGAAACCAAGGAGGTGACGCCCAAGACCGAACTCAGTGGCTCGCAGGTCATCGCGCGAAGCCTTAAGGAGCAAGGCGTCGAGTATATGTTTGGCATCGTCGGGATTCCGGTCATGGATATCGCGACCGCGGCGCAAGAGGTAGGCATTCGCTACATCGGGTGCCGGAACGAGCAAGCGGCGAGTTATGCGGCCGGGGCCGTAGGTTATATGACCGGTCGGCCCGGCGCGTGTTTGGCTGTATCGGGCCCTGGCATGATTCACGCGATCGCGGGGCTTGCGAACGCGTGGTCGAACGCCTGGCCGATGATTCTTCTCGGTGGCGCGAATGACAGTTATCAGAACGGCATGGGCGCGTTTCAAGAAACGCCGCAGCTCGAAGCCGCGCGCCCCTTCTGCAAATACGCAGCGCGCCCTGACAGCATCAAGCGCCTTCCATATTATATTGAGCAGGCGGTTCGCACGAGCATTTATGGCCGGCCCGGCGCGGTCTACCTGGATCTGCCCGGCGATATCATCTTCGATTCGATAGCCGAAGACGATGTTGAATGCCCGGGCCGTTGCGCCGAGCCGCCAAAATCGTTGGCGGACCCCGAAGCGATCACGACCGCGCTCGAAGCGTTGAAATCAGCGAAACGCCCTCTGGTTATTGTTGGTAAGGGAGCCGCCTACGGGCGCGCGGAGGATGAGGTGCTGTCGTTCTTGGAGACAACCCAGCTTCCGTTTCTTCCGACCCCGATGGGGAAAGGCGTCGTGCCCGACGACCACGAATTGTCCATCGCGCCCGCGCGGTCCCTGGCCATAGGCGAAGCCGACGTCATTTTGCTAATCGGCGCGCGGCTGAACTGGATTCTGCATTTTGGAATGCCGCCACGCTTCAACAAGGACGTTCGTATTCTGCAGATCGATATCGAGCCGGAGGAAATCAGCACGAACGTAGTCACCGAAGCCGCGATGGTTGGCGACGCGAAGAGTGTTGTCGCTCAATTGAACAGGGAACTGACGTCTTCTCCATGGGCCTTCTCGGCGGACAACGACTGGCGCGCGGCTCTAAAGAAGAAGTGCGACGACAATATCGCATCGACGGAAGCCATGATGGATGACGATTCAGCGCCCATGGGCTATTACCACCCCCTTCGGGTTGTGCGCGATCTCCTTCCGCGCGACGCGATAATCGTCAGCGAAGGCGCCAATACGATGGATATTGGCCGGACGGTGTTGCCGAATTTCTTGCCTCGTTCGAGGCTGGACGCGGGAACGTATGGGACCATGGGCGTTGGGATGGGATTCGCGCTCGCGGCGGCGTTGGTTCATCCGGATCGGAAAGTTATCGCGCTCGAAGGCGACGCCGCATTCGGGTTCAGTGGCATGGAAGTCGAAACCGCCATCCGCCATCAACTGCCCATCACATTCATCATCATCAACAACAACGGAATCGGCAGCGGCGTCAGTGAACTCGATCACGAAGCGGGCCTACCCGCTGGCGTCTACACGGTGGATGCGCGATACGAAAAAGTTATGGAAGCCTTCGGCGGCAAGGGTTACTTCGTCACAAAACCCGAGGAGCTGGAGCCCGCGCTCAAGAGCGCGTTCGCCGATTCGGGGCCGACGATTGTGAACATCATGATCGATCCGAAAGCCACGCGCCGGCCGCAGAAGTTCCAGTGGCTGACGCGGTAGGGAGTTCTACTCTTTAAGAGGCGCGCGCCCGCGCAGGTAGTCCGGAAACGCTGCCTGCGCGGGCCTTTCTGCATCTGGGATAGGGTCGAGGGCAAATGGGATGGTGTTGGCGACTACCCCGAACACGCCCCCGAGGTGGCGAGCACGGCTTCGTTGGGAGCCGGACTGGCGAGGTCGACATAGACCTGATCGTTTTCGACTTTAACCGGGTACGTTCTGAGGCTCAGCGACTCCTCCGTCAGACAGCGCCCGTCTTCCAGCGAGAAATTCTTTTTGTGAAATGGACACGTCACTTTAGCGACCCCATCGCTGTCGCCCATAAGGCCTCGTGATAGCGCCATCTCGTTCTTGTGCGGACAGCGGTTTTGCGTCGCGTACCAGCGGTCGCCTGAGTCGAAATTGAATACGGCGATCTGGTCGCCGCCGAGCGTCACGGCGGCGCCGCCGTTCTTGGGGAAGTCGTCTACAGAGCCGGCGAGAATCCAGCCTTCTTCAACCGCGCGATCTTCGGATTCAGCCGTTTCGGGTATGGGAATCTCCGCCAAGGGCCGCTTCTGCGTTCGTTCATTCTCGAACTGCAATACGGGATCCGGCTCGTCCGAGTTCGCGAAATGCCGAAATCGTGCGACCTTCGCCGGGTCGCTGACCACTTCCGTCCACTCGCAACGGAAGGAGTCAATGAGGCGGCTCATATCGGCTTCCAAATCTTCGCACAGGCCAAGCGAATCGTTGATGACAACATCCTGAAGCGCCTCCAGGCCTCCGTCCAGCGACGTCATCCAACTGGCCGTTCGGGTCAGCTTGTCGGCCGTGTAAATGTAGTACATGAGCACTCGGTCGATATAGCGAATCGCCGTTTCTTCGTCCAAGTCCGTTGCGAACAGGTCCGCGTGCCTCGGGTTCGCACCGCCATTGCCGCAGACGTACAGGTTCCATCCTTTTTCCGTGGCGATAAGACCGATGTCCTTCGAACGCGCCTCCGCGCATTCGCGTAGACAGCCGGAGACCGCGAATTTGATCTTGTGCGGCGCGCGAATCCCCTTGTAGCGCTCCTCGATCGCTATCGCGAAGGTGGTCGAATCCTGAACGCCGAAGCGGCACCACGTTTTGCCGACGCAACTCTTCACCGTCCGCACCGACTTGCCATAGGCTTGGCCGCTCTCGAAGCCCGCCGCGATCAGCTCTGCCCAGATGCTTGGGAGCTGGCTGACCTCGGCGCCCAGGAGATCGATTCGCTGGCCACCGGTTATCTTCACGTACAGGTCAAATTTCTTCGCGACTTCCCCGATTACGATTAGCTTGTCGGCCGTAATCTCGCCACCCGGGATGCGCGGAACCACGGAATACGATCCGCCGCGCTGGATATTCGCCAGGTAGCGATCGTTCGTATCTTGAATGGTATCGTGATCGCCGACATGCTCATTCCAGAGACTCGCTAGGATGGACGCAATAGCCGGTTTGCAGAGTTCACAGCCCGTTCCCGTACCGTGATTCTCGATCACCTGGCTAAAGGTGGTGTACTTCTTCACCTTCACAATATGGAAGAGTTCCTGGCGCGTGTGCTCGAAGTGTTCGCAGAGCGTCGGCCTAACCGCGGCCCCGATTTTTTTGAGTTCGGCGTCGAAAATTTCCTTTGCCAAAGGCACGCATCCACCACAGCCTGAACCCGCTTTCGTTACGGCCTTCAGCTGATCCAGCGTACGAATTTCCTGTTGGCGAATAGCGGCGACGATGTCACCTTTGGAAACATTATTGCAAGAACATATCTGCACCGCGCCCCCGAGTTGTCCGAGGCCGGCGTTGGCGCCGTCGGATGGGGCCGTGATCAGATCGCTCGCGTTTCCGGGTATATCCTCGCCCGTCCGGGTCAAATGAAGAAGCTGCGTGTACTCACTGGCGTCGCCGACGAGCATGCCGCCCAGGAGCCGTTTCCCATCAAGGCTTAGCGTAACGTTTTTGTAGATCCCGCGAACGGAATCCTTAAACTCGACGCTCCGCGCTTGCCCCGGCTCCGGAAAGGGATCGCCGAACGACGCCACATCCACGCCCAGCAGTTTCAACTTGGTGGACATGTCCGCGCCGGTGAAAGGAATGGGCTCGCCGGTCAAGCTGCCGGCGACGGAGTCGGCCATTTCGTACCCTGGGCCAACCAGTCCGTAGACCATGCCGTTGTGGCTGGCCACTTCTCCGATGGCGTAGACGTCCGGGTCGCTGGTGAGGAGATTGTCGTCAACAAGGACGCCGCCGCGTTCGGCGATCGTCAATCCACATTCACGGGCGAGTTGATCGCGTGGTCGAATGCCAGCCGAGAACACGAGGAGGTCGATGTCCAACACTTCGCCGTCTTCGAATAGCAGCCCCGAGACGCTCCCGTTGCCTAAGATTTCCTGAGTCGCCCTATTTAATTTGACCGATACACCAAGCGACTCGATCTTCTCTTCAAGGAGTTCCGAGCCGTGCTGATTCAATTGACGGGGCATCAACCGGGATGCGAATTCTACGATTTGGGTATCGAGCCCTAGTTCATGCAGCGCTTTCGCCGCTTCCAGGCCAAGCAGGCCTCCGCCAATGACTGCGGCCCGCTTCGCCTTCTTGGCATAGGCGCGTATCTTGTCGAGGTCTTCGAGCGTTCGGTATACGAAGACCCCTTCCTTCGCGACACCCGGCACGTCGGGCATGAAGGGACTCGACCCGGTCGCGAGCACGGCGGTGTCGTAGGGAATGCGGCTGCCGCACTCCATGTGTACGACCTTCTTCTCGCGATCAATACGCGTCGCGCGGCGGCCGGTATGAAGGACGACGCCACTCTCCCAATACCACTCCATGCGGGCGAGGGCCAGATCCTCGAAGGTCTTCTCCTGGAGATAGGACGTGAGGTGTACTCGGTCGTAGGCCTGCCGGGGCTCCTCACCGACGACGATGATCTGATGGGATTCCATGGTCGTGCGCGCTACGAGGCTTTCACAGAGGCGGTGTCCAACCATTCCGTTGCCGATGATTACGACTTGTTGGCGCGAAGTATTTGGCACAATCTTTCTCCTTTGCTGTCCGTATCGGCTATTGCAAGGCGTGTGCCAACACTCGCTTATTGGGTCGCGGAAGGATTGACCCTCGTCTGCCCGGGCGTTCATGTGCAATTTTCGCGCCTTAGTTACAGGAAGAAACGCAGATTACGGCGTGCCTAGCCCCTCCTAAACTGAGCGTGTAAGGGCGTTTAACCCGGATTCCAGAAGATTACATTGATGTATTTTAATATAAGGATTCTACATATCGGTATGAATTACTCTATTTTTTTCAAACCTATCTGGGCGCGATGCGCTGTGGAAATGGCCGCGATACATGCGCTTCCGGCGATAGGAACCTACGGCATTCGGCGGTTGGCACGAGACCTGCTTTTAGGCTGCGCATCGGCACGAAGTGCGTGGCAGTACGTTGAGACGGAATTTGCAGGAATGGAGATTAGAAGTGGAAGTCGCTAACAAGGCATCGGCAATAAAGTTATTCAATTTTTCAACGCCGCAGATGCGCGCGTTTCATATGTCATGGTTCGCGTTCTTTCTGTGCTTCTTTGCATGGTTTGGCATGGCGCCGTTGATGGCGGTGGTCCGAGACGAGTACGGTCTGACAAAAGCACAAATCGGAAACACGATTATCGCCTCGGTGTTGGCCACCATCATCGGGCGTTTGATAATCGGATGGGCTTGCGACCGCTTCGGGCCGCGTTTGACGTACACCTGGCTGCTCGTCCTCGGCTCTCTCCCCGTGATGACGATCGGGCTCGCCCAGGATTACGTCTCGTTTCTCCTTTTTCGCCTCGCGATTGGAATGATCGGTGCCTCCTTCGTTATCACGCAGTACCATACCTCCGTCATGTTCGCGCCGAGTATCGTAGGCACCGCCAACGCGACAACAGCCGGCTGGGGCAATCTAGGAGGCGGCGTTACGCAGTTGGTCATGCCGCTTCTCTTCTCGTCGTTCTTGCTTATGGGAATAGCGGATTTCTGGGCATGGCGCCTCACGATGGTCATCGCCGGCCTCGTGTGTTTGGCGACGGGCCTCGCCTACTACAAACTCACGCAGGATCTTCCCGATGGAAATTACGCGAAACTGCGCGCCGATGGTAAAATGCCCGGAAAGGAAAAGGCCAAGGGTGCCTTCTTAGAGGCCTGTAGAGACTACCGGGTCTGGGCGTTGTTTCTTGTATATGGCGCTTGTTTTGGCATCGAATTGACGATTAACAACATCGCGGTCTTGTACTTTATGGATTATTTCGAACTCGGCCTGAAGGCGGCCGGCGCCGTCGCGGCCGCTTTCGGTTTGCTCAATATCTTTGCGCGAACGCTGGGTGGTGTGTTCAGCGACCGCTCCGGGAAGCGTTGGGGCCTGCGGGGCCGGGTTTCGATATTGGCGGTGGCCCTCACCTGCGAAGGCGTTACATTGATGATTTTTTCTCAAATGACCGTGCTAACCATGGCGATCATCTGGATGATGGTTTTCAGCCTCTTCGTCAAGATGGCGCAGGGCGCGACCTTCTCCATTGTTCCCTTCATCAACAAACGGGCCTTGGGGTCTGTCGCGGGTATCGTGGGTGCCGGCGGCAACTTCGGCGCGGTGGGCGCGGGATTTCTGCTCAAGGCGGAGGCCGTCAGTTGGCCCACGGCGCTCTTCATCATGGGCGCGCTTGTCCTGGTTTGCGCGGGCCTGACCACGTTCATTCGTTTCTCCGAGCGCGACGAAAGCATCGCGCGGGATGAACTCGATGTGCGCCTGACCGGAGCCCTTGAGACCATAGCCCGAGAAGCCGCATGATTAGCGTGAAGAACATTCACCGGAAGGCACCGCAGTCCGCTTTCGGTGCACCGGCATCGGAATAGCTAATGGATAAGAGAGCAATTACAGCCGCGTTGACGGCTATGGGCGTTGTGACGATCGGTATCGGAATCGGATCGCATAATTTACTCCACTACGATCCGGCGCTGCTCATCTATACCTTTGGTTCGTTGTTGTCGGCCTACGTCATCACCTTCCGGGTGACGTTGTTCCTGCAGCGCCCCCCGACGAAACGCTATGCAATTCGAGGCGTGCAACTCCTGACGCGGAAGAACCAATTACGCAATCTGCTCACCACCGCGCGGGGAGCGGGCGAGGATTTGGCCGCGCAACGGTTCATCCTTGAGCGCAGTAAGCTGCGGTGGCTCGCGCATTTCCTGTTTGCCTGGGGCACGCTTATCGCGGGCGCGGTAACGTTTCCGCTTGTATTTGGCTGGATGCATTTTGAGACGCCTGTCGATGACCCGCAGACTTATCTCGTTATGGCATTCGGCCAGCAAGTGGCCGCGTTTCCGCTATCTTCGGTGCGGAGTTTTGTCGTCTTTAACGTGCTGAACATTTCGGCGCTCATGGTTATTGTCGGCGTGTGCATTGCGCTTCACCGCCGCCTATACGCGCCGGGACGCTCCCGGGCGCGGCAGCAGTTCGGGCGTGACCTGGTGCCGTTAATCATGCTCCTCGCCATTTCGATAACCGGGCTCATGTTGACCTTTAGCATGCATTTCATGGACGGATATGGCTATGCGGAGCTCTCGTTGATTCATGCGTTAATCGTCATCATCACGCTGGTCTATCTGCCCTTTGGAAAGTTCTTCCATATTTTTGTGCGCCCGCTCCAGGTCGTTGTTGGCCTGTATCGCAAGGTGGATTCCGAACAGCCCCCGGCCGAATGCCGTGTGTGTGGCGACGGGTTCGCGGGGCAAATGCATGTCGCCGACCTGAAGTCGGTTCTCGCTGAAATGGGTCAGAATTGGACGTTTGACGACTCAACGCATTATGCGGACGTGTGCCCGAAATGCCGCCGTCGGCTCATGGGAGCCACGCACCAGGCGATCACGGATCAATCGCGCAACCCCGAGGATATATGGCAAAGCTAACGCAACCCATCGATCAGATGATCGACCGATTTGGACCCCATCTCCAGTTTACGCCGCCGGGCGGCTGGGAGGACATCGGGGAACCGGACAAACTTGTCAAGACGCATTGCTGCTTTTGCGGTGTGCAGTGTGGTATCCAACTCAAGGTAAAAGATAACGATGTTGTCGGTTTCGAACCTTGGGAGGAGTTTCCCCTGAACAAGGGGATGCTGTGCCCGAAAGGGGTGAAGCGCTACCTTCAAGGGCGGCATCCCGACCGGCTTACGACGCCGTTGAAGCGTACGCCGAACGGTTTCCAGCCGGAAACCTGGGACAACGCGAATGATAGTATCGTCGAGAACATAGAGAAAATTCAGGCCGAGCATGGGAACGATGCTTTCGCCGTGTTGTCCGGCGCCTCGCTTACCAACGAGAAGGCCTATCTCATGGGCAAGTTCGCCCGGGTCGCGCTGAAGACGAAGAACATCGACTACAACGGACGGCTGTGCATGGTGTCCGCCGGGGCCGCGAACAAGATGGCCTTCGGCATCGACCGCGCCGCAAATCCGTGGAGCGATATTCCGCTGGCCAAATGCATCATCGTCACGGGATCCAATGTCGGAGAGTGTTTTCCGATTCTGACGAGTTACCTTTGGGAAGCACGAGACAACGGCGCGAAAATCATCGTCATCGACCCGCGCATGACGCCCATCGCGCGCACCGCGGACCTGTTCCTGCCCGTGCGGCCCGGTCGCGATAGCGCGTTGATGAATGGCATCCTGCATGTCTGTATCAAGAACGGGTGGATCGACGAGGAGTTCATTGAAGCCCACACCCACGGCTTCGAGGAGGTGCGCCGGAAAGTCGAGGAATACTCGCCTAAAGTCGCCGAAGAGATTTCCGGCGTTCCCGCCAAGGCCATCGAGCAAGCGGCCGAATGGTGGGGCACGTCGGCGACGAGCATTCTCATGCACGCGCGCGGCATCGAACACCATACGCAGGGCACGGAAAACTGTCTGACCTGCATCAACCACGCGCTCGCCACGGGGAAAATAGGAAAACCTGGCAGCGGCTACTTCACGATCACGGGCCAAGGCAACGGCCAGGGCGCGCGCGAGCATGGCCAGCGTTGCAACCAGTTGCCCGGCGCACGCGACATCGAGAATCCGGAGCACCGCGCGGTCGTTGCCGAGCGCTGGGGCATTGACGAGGCGGAACTTCCGGGCCTTGGGATGACCGCGACGGAGATGATGCAGGCCATTCATGATGGGGAAATCAAGGGACTGTTGCTGATGTGTTTTAATCCCTTGGTGTCGCTTCCTGATACAGAGTTCACGCGGACGGCTCTCGAAAAATTAGAGTTCTTTTGTGTCATCGACTTCTTCATGTCTGAAACGGCCTGGTACGCGGACATCGTCCTACCGGGCTCGGCTCAGGAGGAGGACGAAGGCACCGTCACGACTAGCGAGGGACGCGTCGTCAAGATCAATAAGGCGGTTGATCCGCCGGGCGACGCGCATGTCGATTGGGAGATCATTTGCGATATTGCCCGCCGACTCTCGACCTTCGAACACTTCCCCTTCCAGAATTCGGAAGATATTTTTCGCGAACTGCGGGTCTTATCGCGAGGTGGTATCGCGGACTACTACGGCATTTCCTATGACCGGATCGAAAAGGAGATGGGCGTATTCTGGCCGTGTCCTGACAAGAGTCATCCGGGTACGCCGCGTCTGTACGAGGGAGGAAAATTCTATCACCCCGATGGCAAGGCGAAAATGCACGCCGTGGACTACCGGCCTCCGGACGAGGATGTCGACGAAGCGTATCCGGTGATCTTGACGACCGGACGTGTCGTATCGCAGTTCTTGAGCGGAACCCAGACCCGGCGAATCGGACCGCTCGTCGAGCAATACCCAGAGCCCATTGTCGAGATTCATCCCAACCTCGCAGTCGAACTTGGCATCGAGGTCGGCGACTGGGTGCGGGTCGAGAGCCGTCGAAGTTTTGTCATCCTGGAATGTCGTATTGTGAAAAGTATTCGGCCGGATACTGTATTCATCCCCTACCACTGGCCAGAAAAACGGTCGGCGAATCGTCTGACGAATAACGCGCTCGATCCGATTTCGAAAATACCCGAGTTTAAGGTGTGCGCCGTGCGCATCGAAAAGTCTGACCGCGCTGCGGCTGAGGCGGTGACATGATCAATCAGACGATGGAAATGTTCATTGACCCGTCCCGCTGTATCGGGTGCCAGGCCTGCGTCCACGCCTGCTCGGAATGCGATACGCACCGGGGCCACGCGATGATTCATCTGGATTATGTGGATCGCGCGGAATCGCCTCAAACGGTGCCGGTGGTGTGTATGCATTGCGAGGAGCCCACCTGCGCGATGGTATGTCCCGCGGACGCCATCAAGAAAACGGCGGATGGGGTCGTGCAATCGGCCAATCGCTCGCGATGCATCGGATGCTCGAACTGCGTCCTTGCGTGCCCCTTCGGTGTGCCGGAAAAGATCGTGAAACAGGAAATCATGATGAAATGCGACATGTGTTATGACCGCACGTCGGTCGGCAAACGGCCCATGTGCGCCACGGTATGCCCCAGCAATGCCATCGCCTTCAAACCGCGCGAGGAACTGCTTGAGGAACGGCGCGAAGTGCCGGCGAACGTTTTCCAATTTGGAGAACAAACCGTCAAGACTAAGGTGAATATCATGGTTCCGGTAGGGGTCCGTGAGATTGAACTGGATGTAGCGGCATTGATAGCAACACCGGATCGCGAACGTTGTTCAGCAGGCGTGGCCGAAATGGAGTCAACATGAGTACAGCCCGGATTTCCCATTTGGAAGAGTCATCTTGAGATCCGCCGGCATCGATTAA
>JAPYPO010000573.1 GCA_029937645.1 Candidatus Hydrogenedentota bacterium | reverse complement strand
CACCTGGACAACAGGTACATTGGAGACTTGCGGTCGGAGGGATTCGCCCACCCGACCAAGACCCTAATGAGGATGCTGGTTCGCAGCACCGTTACGATCGACGATTTCATGGTCTGGCGACGGAAATAGACCGCGTCAACATTGCAATATGCCGACAACGCACCTTGCCAATGAGCGACCCGCGGCTCCCTGAATGGACAGCAACCCACAGAAGGAAATCAGCTATGAAAACATCTTCATGCCTCTTCTTCGTTCTTTGCGTCACCGCTTCACTGCATGCCTCCGACAGGTTCAACGTGGTGATGATCGAAGCCGACGATCTCAACCCGATGGCCCTTGGCTATATGGGACATCGCGTTGTGAAGACGCCACATCTGGACCGGCTGGCGGCTCAAGGGACGGTTTTCAAGAACTGCATCGTGCAGGGAACAGCCTGCGCGCCGTCGAGAAATTCTCTCATCACCGGCACGTACCCGCACAACACCGGCATCTACATGAATGCCTCATCAGCCGGGCTTCCGAAGGACTGTTGGACTTTTCCGGCAGCATTGAGAAGGGCCGGGATCTATACGGCGCTCTACGGAAAGAACCACTACCGGCCCTTTGGTATCAATCCACGAGATTCCTATGAAAAGCAGAATCAAGTGATTCGAGATCAACTGGGCTTTGATCATGCCTTCAGCATGGGAGGGAAAGTCGCGCTTTCGGCGCGAAAACACCCTCCTGAAAAGGATCCCTATTCCAAATACCTTCACGACAAGGGCATCTACGACAAACTGGTAACCGCTTATACGAAGAAGCGAAGAGGAATCGACATCGACTTCCCGCTGGATGAGGAAGACTACGTCGACAGCTTCATTATCGACTCAGCAATAAAGTGGCTTGGGGGCCAGGATACGCGGGAGGATCCATTTTTCCTGTGGATTGATCTCACACTTCCTCACCCGCCGATGGATGTCCCCCAAAAATACAAGGATCTCTACAAGGACGTCGATCTGGATCCGGTGATCCCCATGCGGAAAGCCGGCCTGCCTGCTTCGCTTGCAAGCGACATGAAGGCAAACCCGAGAGACTCGACGGAATATCGACGCGGCTACCTCGCGATGATCACCATGATGGACGCGCTCGTTGGCAGACTCGTGGACCACCTCGACTCCAGCGGACACCGAGAGAATACGATCGTCATCTTCGTCGCAGACCAGGGATCGATGACCGGGCACCACGGTCTCTACTCAAAGAAATACTTCTATAAGGAAGTCATCAATTCGCCAACGATCATCTCCCATCCCAAACATGGCAAAGGAAAAGTCGTCACGCGCCCGATCGAGTTGCTCGACATCTCGAAGACCATGGTCACTCTGTATGGTTGCGATCCGAAAGATATTGCCAGAACCCATGGCTTTGACCTCATGCCTCTGCTTCGGGGTGGTTCATTTGAGCGAGAGTTCGCTCATGCCGAACAACACGGAGTGAACATGATCCAGAATGAAGACTTCAAACTGATCAGTTACGAAGATGGTGACATCCTCTACGATCTAAAAGACGATCCTGACGAATTGACGAATGTCCTTTCTGAGCACCCGAACGTCGCCAGAATGCTGCGCGAGAAGAAACAGCACTGGCTGACCCATAGCGGCGAAGTGAAACCCAGCTTGCTTCGGCCAGAAACGGGAAGCACAAGAAAGAGAGCGCGTACTCGATGAAGAATCTATCGATAGTCGTTCTGGCGGCAGTCCTGGCAACAGGAATAGTCAAGGCGGAAGAGCCCGCCAACAATTCCAGGCCCAACGTGATCGTGATTCTGTCAGATGATATGGGCTATTCCGACCTGCCCGAATTCGGAAACTCAGAGATCCCCACGCCTGCCATCGATCGGCTCGCGGCGGAGGGCACGCTGTTTACGGATGCGTATGTCACCGCCCCGATTTGTGTGGCGTCGCGGATGGGATTGTTATCGGGCCAATATCAACAGCGGTTTGGAATCTATGACAACATCTACGGTGAAGAGAGAGTCCAGCATTTTCTCGGACAGACGCTTCTGCCAGCCGTGTTTCAGAAGGCCGGTTATCGCACAGCGCTCGTCGGCAAGTGGCATCTCAACGGTAACAAAAAGTTGCAGTATCAATCGGGCGGACCTCTCCAGCGTGGGTTTGATGAGTTCGTCGCCATACGTGGCGGAGATTCACCATTCTGGATGGGCTCCCCTGTATATCGTGGCGGCGAGTCGTTTCCGGCTCCGGAATACCTGACCGACCTTTGGGGCAGCGAAGCGTGCGAGTTCATCGACCGCAACCGCTCGGATCCATTCTTCCTTTATCTCGCGTTCAACGCGGTTCATTCTCCAATGCACGCGCTTGATCCCGACCGGGACAGGTTTCCTAACGTCGACGACGAGAACCGCCGCACCTACGACGGCATGCTGCTGGCGATGGACCGAAGCATCGGACGCGTCCTCGACCGCCTGGATAAGCACGGGCTCGCTGACAACACGATCGTCCTGTTTCTCAACGACAACGGAGGCGGAGGCAGCACTGCCCGATACGCCGCACACTCCAGGAACTTTGCCAACAACAAGCCACTGCGCGGCCACAAGTTTGATGTGCTCGAAGGAGGCGTACGCGTGCCGATGATCCTGCGCTGGCCAGGGCACGTACCGGTCGGAAAAGTCTATCGCAGGATGGTCTCCAGCATGGACGTGTATCCCACAC
>JAPYPO010000052.1:8938-15652 GCA_029937645.1 Candidatus Hydrogenedentota bacterium | reverse complement strand
CGATCTAGACTTTCTTACCCATTTACTGGGAATTTAGATGCGTTTGCCCTGCCGAACGCGGAGACCTGGGGAAGTGCGTATTGCCTACGGACCAGGGCTCACCGGCGGCTACGCCTCGAAGGTTATTTCGGCGGAGGCCAGGCCCTGTTTTACGGCGATGGGCACGATTTGTTCGCCTAGCGTTTCATGCCATATGGTAAGGTCGTATTCGCCATCCGGCAGCCCCTCGATCTCGAAATTTCCGTTCTCATCGGAGATGGCGTAGAAGGGATGATCGAGCAAAAACATGAAGCCGGTCATCCACGAATGAACGTCGCACTTGATTTGAATGGCCAACTCAACGTTTTCGGTGGAGGAGGCTCGGGGTGTTCTGGGATCGGAACCGGCGGGCTGTCCCATATTGAAGGGCCGGTTCTTCCGAGAGAAGCCGCGCACGTTATGGGTGAAGGGATCGCTGTTCACGACGCTGAGGGTTTGCCCGACTTGCAACCCCACGACGTGTTGGACGTAGGCGCAACCGGACTGCTCGAGTATGGCGGCTTCCTCTGGCGCGGAATAGTCGCCCTCGGGAGGATTGGATATGTAGGCAAACGCCCACCGAAGCCCGCCGTCATCGCTGATGACCAATTGGTCGCTTAGGAGGGGCTTGCCCTCATAGTGCTCTATGCATTCCTCGTCCATCTTGATCTCTTTGCGCTCGGGCTTGGGGCCCGCGAACTTGACCATGCCTGTGATTTTACCGGCAGCCATTTCAGGGGCCTCGTTTGTTTCTGGCGCGGCTGTGGTTGCGGTCGATTCTGAGACGGTCCCACTGCCGCCGGTGTCACTTTCCTTTTGCTCCGCCGGGGCGCACCCTCCAAGAGAAATGAGGGCGGCCAATACAGCGCCGGACACGACCAGGCGAAAATGCTTGAATTTTTCCGTGTGTGATGTGTTCAATGGGATACCTTTCTTGTTTGTGGGTTTCTGATGGGGTGTGGGAGGCGCGGGATGGAGATAGCTTAACAAATATATCCCGCCCCCGGACGGCGACCGAGGGCGGGATCTACATTTTGACTTGTATTTACATTCTTGATTTGTGAAGCGCTAACGTGTCCTCTCGCCGCGCATTATTGAAGTCGTCAATCTTCCGAAGAAGGAGCTAAAGAAGAATTCGCCTTCGTAACTGACGAACAGGGGCCCGGCTGGCGAATCGATCTTGATGTCGAACCAGGTTACGCCGTCAAGGTACTCGATGTTCTCGATAGGAATGACCCCTTGGGCTCCCTTCCATGAGCCGGCGAGGTGCCCGTCGACTTCGCTCAACTTGAATTCGGCTTCGTGGGATCCCTGGAGCGTATCGATCATAAAATACCAGTTTCCAACGGCCATTGTGAATTCGCTTTTTTTACGGACACCGCTCACGCGTGTGCCCTGGAAGGGGTGTTCGCCGAAACGCTTTGACGTCATGGCTCCCCTGATGGAATCACCCTGAATGGCTCCGAAGTACGTGAAGTCCAAGGTTCGTCCATCTATCTCGATGTGGCGTGAGAATGATAGGACGCCGCCACTGTCATCCAAATTAATCATTTCGGTTGATCCGTGATCGGTAATCCAGGTGCCCTTCAGTTTGTTCCACCTCGTTAAACTCGAAATTTCAAGCGTGGCCTTTTGCGTTTTCTGCCCTCGCTTGTATGAAATTTCCCACACGCCTTCTGCGGATACATGCTTGCCCATCTTGCGGTCTGTGGTCAGGGAATCGATGCTGGGGTCGCCGGCCTTAAGCGTCTTCTTGTCGGCGTTTCCTTCCGACATTTTGTCATACCACAGGTCTAGTTCCGCCTTGTTAAACGCGAAACTGGCGCTCGTCCGCTCGCCGCGAGTCATGGGTGATGACAATGCCCCATAGAATGAGTCTTCAAATACGCGGCCCTCGAAGGAGAGGCCGAGCGAACCGCCGGCTGGAGATTTGAATTTGATGTCAAAGGTGAGCGCGCCATCATCGTAGTGGGCGTTCTCGATAGGAATGACGCCTTCGGATCCACGCCATGTACCGGTGAGCTTCCCTCCCACCTCAGATAGCGCAAGCACGATTTCGCGCGGTCCCTCGGGCGACCGGACCGAAATGTTCCAGTTGCCAGCGACCGCCGAAACTCCGCTGCCACCTTTCGTTGAGGTGGGGTCGGCCGGACTGCGGTGAAATTTGGTGATGGGCTGACCGAAGTCTCCGGTTCTGAGGATTCCGTCAATGGAGTGTCCCTCGAGAACACCATCGTATAATATGGTCATTTCCTCGCCGCTGAATTCAAATTCGTTGACGACCGAGAACTTACCATTCTCGAAATTCACCTCGGTCAGTTTATTTACACCCTTCCACCATCCGCCGTCCATGGTGCCTTCAAGCTGGCCGTCCGCGCCCATGGTAATCACGATGGTCATGACGCCTTGCGGTGTGTCTGCCCTCCAGTATCCCACGACATCCTGAGGTGTCCACGTGCCTTCTATCCGCGCATTTTTAGGCTGGCCATAGGATTCTTTCGGTTTCTTGTAGGAGGGATTTCCTGAGGGGGGTTCGTCCACCGTGCGCTTTGCGATAAGCAAGAACTCACCGAAGTCTCCGACCTTGATGGATCCATTGAGGGTATCGCCCTCGAGAAGCCCGCTATACCAGATGGTCAGATCCTCTCCGTTAAACTCGAACTCGCTCGAAACGGAGAGCTTGCCGTCTACGAAATCCGCGAAGTTCAGTTTATTTTCGCCGGTCCACCATCCGCCAGCCATCGTTCCCTCGATGACATTGTCAGCTCCCTTGGCGATGGTAAGGACCATTTCCCCCTGCGGAGTGTCTGCCCGCCACTCCCCCACGAAATCCTGAGCCATTGACACGCTGGCAATCAGTACAAACGCCAAGCCAATTGCATACCCACGAATCGTTTCTTTCATTCTTCTTCTCCAAATTTATTAACGAGACCGACCACCCCGCGTTGTCTGCGTGATCAGTTTCCCGTAGAAGGAATTCTTAAAAACTTTTGCCTCGAAGGTGAGCGTAAATGGCCCGACCGAGGTGTCAATGTTGATGTCGAATGCGAGATTGCCGTCGTAGTAAGTAGCATTTTCAATAGGCGCATTCCCTTCGGGCCCGGCCCATGTTCCCGCGATTTGTCCGTCTTGCTCCACTAATTCGATTTGAATTTCGCGCGGCCCCGAGGCCGTCTGCATTGCAAAGCCCCATTTTCCGAGAGCCATCGTAAAATCCGCGCTCGCGTCGCTGGTGCTGCTTGTGCTGTAGGCAACGCCCGTGCGGCTGGCAACGCTCGTCCGTCTGCCCTTAAATGGGCGCTCGCCGAATCGCTCGGAGGCTATGGTTCCAACGATGGAATCACCCTCAACCGTTGCAGTGTAGTTGAAGTCCATCGAGTTTTCGTTAAACTCGATGTGCCGTGTAAATAATAGAACACCACCGGCGACCCTTAGGTTCAAAAGTGCGCTCTCGCCGCGCTGCGTCGCCCATGTTCCCGCGAGTTTACCGTAGGTATCCTTGGTGATTTTTAGCGTGGCGTTCCGCGTTCCTTGGCGCCCCTCGAAGGAGACTTGCCATTCGCCTTCGACGGAGATGGGCCTTGGTTCGCGGCGGCTGACGATTAGGGGAAAGACGCCGAAGTCTCCGGTCTTGAGGACTCCGTCAATCGCGTTTCCATTGAGGTCGCCGTCGTACCAGATGGTTAGTTCTTCCCCATTGAATTCGAATACATTTGCGACAGAAAGTTTGCCGTCCACGAATCCCACTTCGCTCAATTTGTTTACACCGGCCCACCATCCGCCCGCCATCGTTCCCGCAAGTTTTCCGTCGTTCTCCATGGTAAGTACGATGACCAACTCTCCTTGGGGCGTGTTTGCTCGCCACTCCCCAACCACATCCTGAGCCTTCCACTGCCGCTCCCCCACGATTTCCTGAGCCATGGAGCCACCGGCAAACAGCACGATCGCCAACCCCATTGCGCACCCACGAATCGTCTTATTCATATTTCTTCTCCTTTAGTGTACTTCGCTTAAAAATAAACACCTTTAGGATAGCACATGGCGATGGGGATCTTGCGAATTCCAGATGCCCGCGTGTCCAAAATACGCGTCGTTGTACTGGCGCACGCATAGGAGCCCATGCTAAAGTTCCATTCGCAATCGCGTTGAGGCGAATTTTATGCCCGTTATGTACAAGGCCATTATTGTTATCGGGGTTGGAGGGTTTCTTCTTCTTCTCGCGGTGTCGTTCGGCCTGCAGGCCGCGCTGAGCCCGAATGATGCGCAACGCCCGCAGGTTCACCGAACGCTTTCTCCTTTTGACGGCGCCCGAGCGTACGCGGACCTGAAGGCCATTGTGGCCCTTGGGCCCCGTGTTGCCGGCACGGAGGGCGGTGAGAAAACGCGCGCATACATTCAACAGGAACTGGAGGCGGCTGAGGTCCCCGTGCTGACATTCCCTTTCAAGGTGGATACACCTCTGGGCACCCGTCGGATGGTCAATGTCGTGGGGGTCGTCGAGGGCACCGAGCCTGGTATCATCATCCTCAGCAATCATTACGACACAAAGTATATGCCGGATATCCCCTTCGTCGGCGCGAACGATGGCGGGTCGACCACGGCTTGGATGCTTGAGATGGCGCGCGCGCTTGGTTCGGAACGCGAAGGTCATACAGTATGGCTAACATTTTTCGACGGTGAGGAAGCGTTCGGGAAGTGGACGGACTCGGATAGCCTGTATGGAAGCCGCCGCTTTGTCGAACGCTTGAAGTCGGATGGCGAGTTGAACCAAATTGAGGCTCTCATCAATGTGGATATGATCGGCGATTGTTATCTTGGTGTGTTTCGCGACGCGGGCGCGCCGGATTGGCTTCAAGGGGCGGTATTGAATACGGCGATGCTGATCGGGTATTCGCAACATTTCATTCAGTATGCGCCCAGCATTCAAGACGATCATATTCCGTTTCGCAAGGCGGGAGTTCCGTCGCTCAATTTGATCGATTTCCGTTATGGTGGATCTCCGCTGAACCACCGCCGGAACTGGCATACGGTCAACGACACCATCGATCGCGTCTGCTTGGAAAGCCTTCAGGTGCTGGGGGATGTTCTCTACCGGGCTCTGCCTGAAATTGACCTAAGAATTCGCACGAGGAGGGCGGCCTAAGCCATGGCAACGCATCTTGAGGGCGAAAGCAGTGCGTGGCTTGACGAGGCGACGCCGGACGAAACGCGCCGCATCATTGATGCGCTCTCGCGCGTGTACCTCCTCATCGCAAACGTTACCGATCTGGATACGTTGCTGGAATCTATCATGGAGGAGAGTAAGGAAGTTGCCTCGGCGGAAGCCTGTTCTCTTCTGCTCTTCGATGAGGCGAAGAACGATCTCTATTTTCATGTGGCCCTCGGCGAGTCCGGCGATCAGGGCCGGTTGAAGCAATTCATCCGCTTGAAATTGGGAGAAGGCATTGCCGGATCGGCCGCGCGGGATCGCCAATCGATCAATGTGAGGGAGGTATCGGATGATTCTCGCTTCTACAAAGCGGCGGATAAAGTGAGTCAGTTTGAAAGCCGTTCTATCCTTGCGGTGCCCCTCCTCAATCAGGAGGATCTGGTTGGCGTGCTGGAAGTAGTCAACAAGCGCGGAGGCGGATCGTTTTCCGATTTCGATCAGCGCATCCTGGAGATGTTTTCCTCGATTGTTGCCACGGTGCTGACGAACGCGAATTTGATTGAAGAGAATCTGCGCTCGGAACGCCTGGCAGCGATTGGTACAGCGGTTGCCGGGATGTCGCATTTCACGAAAAATATTATTACGGGTATGCAGGGCAGCGCCGAGCTTATCGATCAAGCACTGGCGCAGGACAATATGCGCTTTATCGAGACGGCGTGGCCCATCCTGAAGCGCAGCGTCGAACGAATCACCGGCGTCGTCGAAGATATGCTGACCTACTCGAAACCGCGGAAGCCCGCGTACATCGCCTGCCTCATCGGCGACATTCTTGATGAAGTGCGCGATACATTTAAGGGACGCCTCGATCAGAAAAAAGTGCTATGCTCTATTGACGCGAGCGGCGCGGCGGATGCCGTGGAACTTGACTCCCAGGGGCTATACCGTTGTCTCCTAAACTTGGTATCGAACGCTGCCGACGCCGCGCCGGAGAAGGATGGGGAAATTTGCGTGGTGGCGCGCATCGATAACGACGAGCTGATTGTGGAAGTTTCTGACAACGGTCCGGGGGTTCCCGAGGAGCTATTGGAGACGATATTCGAGCCGTTTATTTCTACGAAGGGATCGCGGGGTACGGGCTTGGGCCTTGCCGTGACTCAGAAGATCATCGCCGAACACCACGGAACGATCACGGTCCACCCGTCAGACTTGGGCGGCGCTTGTTTTCGCGTGGTCGTTCCGAAAAACCGATCAACGGAGTAGTGTGCCGTGAGTGACAAACATAGATCCCCATGGGGCGCCTACCCTAGTTTGGCTCTCTGGCTCGTTGGGTTGGCGCTGCTTGGCTTGCCGGCCTGGAGTTTGATCTGGCGCATCTCGCAACATGAAACGCTTGACACCAGCGACCCCGCGTTCCTTGCGGGCTGTGCGGTCGCGGTGCTCGCGCCGTTGTTTTTTCTTGCTGCGGTGCGCGCCATCAAGAAGGAATTGCTTGAAGCCGGCTGGGAATTTTGGGTGGTTTCTTTTGTGGCCATGCTCGGGCCGTGTTT
>JAPYPO010000052.1:0-8928 GCA_029937645.1 Candidatus Hydrogenedentota bacterium | reverse complement strand
TTTGGCGCTGCGTATCACGAACGAATCAGCGAAGCGGTTGGCGCCTATCAGTTTTGGGTTTATCATGGCGGCCTTTGGCGCGGGCCTTTTCTCTTGGGCGGCGAATACCGTGATCCAGCGCCGCGCAGAACAAAGTCGGAAGCGTGAGAAAAAACAGACTCGCAAGCGGAAGTAGGGTGTTTCGATGACGGATACCTGGGACGTTGCCCAGTACGTAGAAAGCCATCCCGAGGATTCCAAGCAGCGGTGGCGGCTGGCCAAGAAGTATTTTCAGGAATGGGAGTTCCGGCTAGCTCTTGAGCATCTACTTCTACTCAAGAACGAGTGGCCGGACAATCTAAACGTCCACCGGTACGTCGCCGCCACGTACTACCGCCTCGAACGCTACGACGATTCGGTCTTGGCGCTCAAGGATTCCATCGAGCAGTGGCCGCGCGACGTGTCGCTTTATGAACAGTTGGCTAAGGCGTATCAAGGTTGGGGGAAGCCGCTCGAAGCCTCTGAAGTTTGGGCGGAAGTCGCTGCCATTGACCCGTCGCACCGCTTTGCTTCCCGGGCGGCGAAGCACATGCTGCAAGACGCAAAAGACGAGGCCGGTGGGGACCAGAGCCAAACTCCGGTGCCCGCGCCTCCGCTTGAAGCGCCCCAGGCCGATTCCCCCGTGCGCTCTTGTCCCGAATGCGGCACGAAGAATGGCCCCGAGTTTGAGCGTTGCTGGCAGTGTCATGCGGAGCTATCGCCCACTGCGGAGCCCGATGGGACTTCGGCGCCGCTCCTGCGTGTGGAAAACGATTCAAATTATCTACCGGTGCTCGGGGGGATCGCTGTGGTGGCGCTCCTGACGCTGGGTCTCTATTTGACGCTCCTCCATTTTCTGGATGCCTCCACGACGCTACTCAGCCTGGATAGGTTCTCTCTGCATTCTGCCCTTTCCGAACGCTTGCGGCCCATGCAGGTCGTTGCCGGGGTTGTTCTTCTTGCAGCATGGCCTATCGCGGTACACATCGGAACCGCCTTGTTGGCGGAAGAAGTCGAAATTCCGATGGGTCGTATTATTGTCGCGGGCCTGTTGCCGGCCTCTCTAACCTATGCCCTGTCGTGGCTCCTCCCTGAGCATTTGTGGGTCCCGCTGTTGGGCGGCCTCGCCACGGCCCTGGCCCTGTCTCTATGGGGACTCGGACTTCGTCCGAAAATTGCTGTCGGGGTGTGGACTGCTCAATTCGTGTTGATCGCCATGGCCATGGCGACGGTGGCCGCGGCCATGCAGGGGTTTTCGTTTCTGACTCAATGGCCCACGGTGTACGAGGTAGGCTTGGACGCACGGGGTCGGGAACGGGCGACTATCTCGGGTCAAACGCCTGCCACGATGAGTGTCGAGTGGTCGGGAAGCGGTTCTTCCTGGCTCGACGCGGCCGGTCCCTTCGGCATCCAAATCGAATCGGGCGCCCTTTCCCAGGAAATTTATGTCAGTTTGAATGACGCTCAAGGCGCAACCGCATTTTTCCGGGTGTTGCCCTCTGGCACGTCCGTCGACGCGATGCAGGAGATCGTCCCGGGTGAGCGGTATACGCTTGAGGTTAGTGGCGATTCGGATGTGGCTTTTACCGTCACGCTCGAAGGGCCGCTGGAGGCGACGATCGCCTCAGTGGAGGATGGTGCCTTAGTGGAGGGTGGCGGCGTCTCGCAGTAGGCGCATGTTGGCCTCTGAGAGCCATCTCTGCGCCTCGGCAAGCCGGGTTTCGCGGCGCTCTTGCGGTGTGACGCCCATCCATCCAAGCCATACATCGAGATTGCGCGGCCATCGCCAGACGGCTGCTTCGTAGGCGGCCTCGGCTTGGCGTGGATCCCCTTCTAATTCCGTCAGATAGCCAAGCAGGTAGTGGATCCTTCCGGTGTCTAAGCGCTTCTTCGCGCGCATCAAGGAGGTCCGCGCTTCGCCGGTCTCTCCTTCCGCGAGCATCAGCATGGACCCTTGGACCTCCACGATGGGCGAGGGCCAAGGCCGGGCTAAGGCCCGATCGTATTGCTCTCGAGAATTCGCCGTTAATGATTCGTCTGCGGGGGGGAGCGCAGCCAGATCGAAGCTTGGTATGGAGACCACGAGCGCGTTGAAGATGATTGCACCGGTTGCTGCGATGGGAATGGCCCAGAGGATCGACCGGGAATCGGAGTCCGTTGTTCGACCTGCGGACTGGTGTTGCCGCGCACCCGCCAGGAGATTTCCGGCAAGCAAAAATCCGGCGAGGGCGTGGGGCGGCGAATGGTATACGCCGTTGAACAGCGAGAAGACGAGAAGCGCTGCCACTCCCCCCCACGCTGGGCCTCGTGTACGGAGTAGGCGGGTGAGCATCCACGCGGCCAGCAGGAGTCCCACTGCGCCCGTTTCGGCCAGCAGTTCGAGTGGATCGGAATGGGCATGGAGGATGGGGATGTCGTTCGAGTAGTGATCGCTTCCCCCTGGCGCGTGGAGGGCCGCTCCGGCATAGTGCGGACTCCAGTAGGAGTAATTTCCGAGCCCGACGCCGGTCAGGGGGTAGTCGGCGGCCGTGCGCGCAGTCGCGTCCCAAATCCATAACCGCGCCCGCGTTCCTATATCGTCGGCGCGAAAGGCGCCCGCGAGTCGGCCAACGGTAGCATCGGGCGCTGCGGCGCACACGAGGATAACCGCGACGCCCAACCCCGCCAATAGAAAGCCGATCTTCCGTCGCGGTACGGGCGCGTTGTTTCCAAGAAGCGCGTAGATGCCTACGGCTGCGGCAGCCGCCAGCCAGGCGCTCCGTGAACCCGACAACAGCAAGGCTCCGAGCAAAAGCACGGTGGCCCCTAATGCGATACCGGCCCGGGTGCGGCTGTGGCTTGTGGCGAAGAAGTGGATGGCGAGCGGGATTCCCATTGCAACATAGCCGCCAAGGAGATCTTGGTTTCCGAATACGGAATAGACTCTCTGATCGTAGTCAGGGAATATTGGGAACATGCTTGGGAGAAGCCCTGCGTATTGGCACAATGCCAAGGAGGCGGCTGCAAGGGCGGAGCCCAGAATGGCTAGGAGGATTTGACGGCGGCCGCGTTCGCTCTGCTGTGCTTGGAAGGCAAGCGCAGCGAAGAGCAGCAAGGTCAGGAGCTTGACGAGGCCTTTCACGGTTTCGATGGGTACGGCCGAACGGCCCATCGCCCCATGCACAGTCGCGCACCACAGCAGCAATAGCCACAGGGGTGCGAATGCCCAGAGGCCTTCCCATAGGCTGCCTCGGCGCAGGGGAAGCAGCGCGCCAGCCAGGAGCAGGCCCAGGCATATTACCAATTCTTTGGGGTGCGTGAAGGAAACGAATTGGAAGGAATAGGTTACCGCGCACAGAAGCACTGTTGCGCTGATAATGGGAATCAGGTGGCGTTCCACATCTCCCGGCCTAGTGCGTACGCTCATGGAGGAAGCTTAGGCCGCGCACAGGGGCGAAATCAATTGGGCGAAATCAATTGGATAGATTTGGATCGATTGGAGAGGCTTGGATCGATTGGAGAAATTTGGATTGGCCCTACGCCGCGCCCTATTCGCCGATGTAGTCGCAGGTAATCCGGCGTATGCGGTTCTTGGTGACGTCTTTGCGGTCCGCAACACGGCCGCGTCGCTCAATCGCCATCCGCTCCGAGGTGGTAAATACCAAATCCTCGTAACCCGGATCGTCTTCGGAAATCGAAAGTTTTATTTCCATCGTGAGCGCGGACAGATCTTCGTAGTAGGTGATGGCCTCGTAGCTGGCAAACTCGAGATCGCCGAGCGCCACCTGCCAATCGCCGTTGCGCCATTTTTCCCGGCTATCTATGAGAGCCAAGCGCGATAGGGCCAACGTGTCGCCCGCGCCCTGACCCAGCAGTAGGTCCCACATGGTTCGTGCAGTTGCCATTTCCGATTTGGCGAGTTGCTCGAACTCTACGGCTGCCGCGAGCGCCTTCTGGGCTTCGGCGTCGTCGCCCCGTTTTGCGGCTTCGACCGAGAAGGCCCGTGCGGCATCGGCACACTCGTGTGCGTCTTCCGAGCGAGCTTCAGCCAGAAATGCCTTGTTCGTCTTAATCGAGCGGGTACCCACCAGGTGACCGGGAAAGCCGCCCTTGTCGGGATGCATGTAGTATTCCCAGCCCTCGATGGATTCCTCGTACTGGCCATTGCGCATCAGGACCAGGTAATACATCCGGTCGACCCATAGCTCGTGCCACTGGCGTGTCGCTTCCCGGATGTAGATGGCCGCGTTCTCGTGGTCTTCCAACTTGTTCTCGTAAATCGAATACCCTAAATCAAAATATAGGCGGAAGTCTCTGGGGTTATTCCACGCGCCGTCCTTGAGTAAATCGACCCCTGCGAAATACCAATGCTCCCGAACGCCCATCCAGCGCTGACGCCGTTCGCTCCATTCCTTCAGTTCTTCCGGAGTGAATTCCAACGCGGCGGGAATGTTGTAGGCCAGATGCCAAGCGCCCATGAGGTAGGCGTCGACGAAACTAGGGTCAAGGGCGACGCAGGTCCGCATCAGGGGAACCATACGGTGCATTTGCCCCTCGTGCCAAAAGTCTTCCACTTGGAGCCAGAGAAAGTTTGCGGCGACCTTCCGGAGGCCGAAGAACATGCTGGTCACGCCGACGCCTTGGGCCTGCTGCTCTTCGCCTTGGTACAGTGTGGAGAGGGAAAACGCCGCCGAAGCGCTTTGCAGACGGTTCGTAGATAGGTAGGTGTGAAAGTTGGCGGTCTGTTCGGCGAACTCTGGCGCGGTCGCCATTTCCCAGATTTTGTCGTCGAGGGCCGCGCTGCCCAGGCGCGCCGCTCGAATCAGCTTCGAATAGGGCTCTCCGGTGATCTGGCTAATGTCCGACTCTGGGTCGATGGGAACTTCAGGAAGATACCCCTCCGCCAGATCGTCGATCGCCGTAAATAGCTCGTCGTCCATTGGATCAGTGACGTTGCGTCCGCTGTTTGCGCCCCGCTCGAATTCGATGCGTTCGTCTTTGGTCAAGGGGATCTGGGTGCCAGCGCTAATCAGCCAACGGTAGAAAACCTCGTCCTTCTTGATCGTATTTATCCGGCTTCCTTGGAGGGCACCGAGGATAAAGACGGCGGCGAAACAGAGACCGATTAATGCATTGCTTTTGGAGTTCATCCTCTACAGCTCCTTTCGACGAAAGAGCCAGAAGGCCAGTAGATACCCTGACAAGGCGTACAACACTCCGTATAGGATCAGATTCGGGATAAGGATTCCGGCGGGCGGATCGTTGGGCGCAAGATAGAGAATTTGATCCTTGAGATCGAAGTTGCGCAGGTTGGGCAATATGGCATACAGATAAAACGCGACCTCCGCGACCGCCGACTCGAATGGATTGTCGCTGCCGGAAGATCGTTTGAAAACATCGTTGAGATAATTGGTAAGATTTCCGGTGATGTAGATGAACAGGCCTGCGATGGTGGGAAGCACCGATGAGGTCGCGGCGCAGGAGATAGCAAAGGTAAACGAGGACACAATCAGGAATTGAAAATAGGTGAGCAGGGTGGACCACAGGAGCAGCGTGGGAATGATCTGTTCTTTAATCCAAAGGGCGATGAAAAAGAGCACACTCATGAGGAGGAGATTCGCGATGACGATCATTTGGACGCCGAGGAATTTGCCTAAGAGGTATTGGTAGCGCCTCACGGGTTTGGAGAGCACGGTGTAGATGACGCGGTTTTCCAACTCTTGGGGAACGACGGAGGCCGACGTGAAGATGGCGATCAAAACGCCAAAAATGGCGATGGCCGACACGCAGACGTCCTTGACAAGCTTGGATTCGACGTCGATATTGATCTCCCCGCTGGGGGAATAGTCGATCCCTGCCATGAAGGCGGTCATGAACATGGATCCGAAAATCACGAGTAGACTGAGGATCAGAAATCCGATCAGTGTCTTTTTTCGAATGCCCTCGCGCCAGGTGTACACGGCAATGGGCCAAATTCCTCGGAGACTATCTGGTGCCGACATTCAATGAACCTTCCTGATTTTAGTTTATGATGGGTTATGGATATTATGCCAGGACCGACTGGACCTGTAGCTTAGCCGGCGGCAGCCGGTTCGGGTGTCTCGGGTTGCGTACCCGCCTCTGCGGAACCGACGATGCGGACAAACAATTCTTCGAGCGTTTCCCGCTTGGGCGCCATGCTTACTATTTGAGCATCGTGGGCCTTGCACAGCGCAATCGCGTCGTACACGGGCATGGAGGCTGGGATTTTCAAGAGAACCCGGTCGTCGGTGTGGTCTTCCGCATCGATGCCCGCGTCGCTCAAGGCCTTGAGCTTGTCGCTGGCGAGGTTTTCTATTTCAAAGGTCGTGGACCGGTCCTTAAGCAATTCGTCGAGCGTCCCCATGGTCTGAAGGACTCCCTGGTACAGGATGCCGACGCGGTCGCTGATCAGTTCGACCTCCGCCAATTCGTGGCTCGATATAAGCAGGGTCTTTCCGGCGTCGCGCAGGCCGGCGAGGATATCGCGAATCTCTTTGCGCGCGAGCGGGTCGAGCCCCGTCGTGGGTTCGTCGAGAATGAGAATATCGGGATCGCTCATCAGGGCCTGAGCCAGGCCGATGCGCTGGCGCATCCCCTTGGAGTATCCCTTCATGAGGCGCCTGCGCGCGTGGCCCATTCCGACGAGTTCTACTACTTCGTCTATCCGCCGCTCAAGGGCCTTGCCGCCCATTTGGTAGAGCTGCCCATAAAAGCGAAGAATCTCGTCGCCACGCAGGAAGTCAGGGTAATACGCGCCTTCGGGAAGGTATCCGATTCTCTGTTTTATGTCGGGGGAGTCGATATCTTCGCGGCCCAGAATCTTGATCGTTCCCGAGGTGGGAAAGATGAGGCCGAGCAGCATCTTAATGGTCGTTGTCTTGCCGGAGCCGTTCGGCCCGAGGTAACCAAAGATTTCGCCGTGATGTACGCTGAGGTCCAGCGTTTTGAGCGCGTGTACATCTTGACTGGCGAAGAAACCAGATTCGTAAGTCTTGGTAAGCTGTTCAAGTTCGATGACTTCTGACACGGATTAGACCTCGACTCGTTTGGGAATGCGTTGGATCACAGGGTTTAAGTATAGCGGACACAGGGTTTAGGTAAAGCGGACCTGGTGCATCCGCCAGGGCGGCCTTGGCTCAGAACGATCCTGATGGAACCCGCGAAATATAACAAACTCACTATTTATCAGTCAATTGTTGTCGTGGCAATTGGAGGGCTCCCAGGGGTCGTTTGCTAAAGGTAGACGCTGAGGGGATGGAATATTATTCCTGCGCACGGGCACCATGGCTAGAATTTGAATTTGAAGCCCGCCTGGACGCCGGTCTGAAGCTCATCTATATCCCGGTAGGGTAAATCGCCCTCGTGGTCGAGCAGGACCTTGAAATTAAGCATCATCTTTTTTGAAACGGGTACGTAGAGGTTCGACTCCCAGCGCGATCGGATCTCGCCGAAGTCAGTCAGGCTGGGGCGGATCGAAAGGATCTTCTCGATATACGCGCCCCTGTATAAGTTGCGGCGATACTGGAGCCGGAGATCCAGATTCAGGTCGGTATCGTGCTGTGGCGATTCTCCGGGCCGCCGGGTAAGGATCCTGCCCTCGTCTCGGCGCAGGGGCTCTGGGTCAAATTCTTCATACGCGACACCGAGACCGACACGGAAATCAAGCGATTGTTTGTCGTTCTGAACGAGACTGGTTGCGATGGCTGCGGTAAAATCCGTTCGCAATTCCAATGCTTTGTTGCGATTGCGTTCAATCTCCAACTCGAATTCCGGTGACCACCTGCGCTGTGAAGCGGCCTGTACGCGTATCTCCGCCTCAGCGAAACGGTCCAGCTTCGCCTCGTCGCCCACGTATTCGGCCTGAATGCGCCCCGTCAAACTTCCCAGATCGCCGACCGCGCCCAATTCAATCTCAATGACGGGACCTGAAAAGGACTCCTGGCCGGAACGCCAAATATACCCGATGGAGGCTGATCCCTGCGTATCAATCTCGGCAGGTGGGCGGAGGAGCGGGGCCGCGTCATCCCGGGCCGACGCGGCCATCGTGGTTATCGTCTGGACCTGGGCCAAATTGACCTTGAGCCAACCGTCTTTGCCTCCTTTTCCCACGACGAATATGGATCCATCACGGCTGCGAAGGCGACCGGGCAAGCGGGTGTTATCCTTGAGGGCGACCACGACGAAGTTGTGCGTACTGACGCCGAAGACCTCGTCGATGGGAACCGCAATTTTTCCGACGAGTTGGGTGCGAAACGACAGGATCCCTGTCTTCGCGCCCACGAGTACACCGGAATAGGTGTCGCCGTCCTTAAGCGTGAGGGTATCGGCGCCCGCGTTGGCGATGAATGTAACGAGGACGGTAGCGAATAAAAGGATTCGCGGCGGGTAGATTGAAATGTGGTGGAGGTACTGCACGGCTATAGTCTCTTCAACACTGCGACCTAGATATTTGTCTTGTTTACCCTAACGCCCGGTGGTAGCATGACGCTCAAATTCCTACGGAGGAAAACCCCATGTTTGAACCGGTATTGAGCAATCCCTGGGTGCGGGCCTTGGGTGCTGTGTTGGCCCTTGCCCTTGTTGGGATCTTGGTGTATCTACTCAGCCCGGTACTGGTTCCGCTTTTTTTTGCGTTTATCGTCGCCTACGTCCTCGATCCGATTGTCGATCTGTTCGAGGCGCGCCGCGTGTCACGCACTCTAAGTATAGCAGGTCTAGCCGCGATAGGGATCGCCCTGCTCTTCGCGGTGCCGCTCTTCTTCGTTCCAAGTTTGATTCAGCAAGCGGATCAACTGACTGCCGCAGCCCAGGAAGACGACTCCGGTGCTGAGAGCAGCTTATCGATTTGGTTCTACCAGACGGTTAGCTTTCTGCCGCTTGAGCACATTCTCGATGCGTTGGAACCCGAGC
>JAPYPO010000572.1 GCA_029937645.1 Candidatus Hydrogenedentota bacterium | reverse complement strand
CTTCAATCTCATTGGCTCCGGTCGCCGACGGGTCCATATGGGTAATCTCGGTATAAACGAATTGTGGCGTATCGCCAGCCCCATGCCCTCGACGACGGCCGCCGGCGTATACGTTCGATCGATGCGGGACAAATTCGAGATTCGGCAGTTTTCAACCGTGCTGTTGCCCGGTTCCAGCTTCTGCCAGTCCCCGGCCCACAGGTCGATACCACCGCGCCCCATACTGTCGATTCGACAACTGTGTGCCAGGTGCCGCTTGCCGCCGTGAATACGGATTCCCAGCCCGGAACAATCCTGGATATCAACGCCGGCCAGCAGCAAATCCGAGCAATCGTCGAAGACCAGAGCGTCGCCACGCACGTAGTTGATGGATATATCACGCACCTGCAAGTAATCGCAGGACTGGGCTCGGATGGCGGTGTTGTACGTGGACAAGACTGCCTGCTCGGGATCGAAGCCTTCAGGCGGCCAATAGAAAACCCGGTTTTGCGCCACGTCCAAGCACCACTCACCCGGCCGATCCAGCTCGCACAGCGCGTTCACCGCCCAGCCCATTCGCATTCCAAAAATTCCGCTGGTCGGCGGCACCAATCGGATCGTCCCATTCGCTTCAATCGACGCGACCTTTTCATAGGAGTCTGCCCACTCCCGCCACCAGTATCCGTGGAGCCAGAGATCCGTCTCCTTTCCCCATCGTTGGTACCGGTCCAGCTCGGTCTCCGGCGCCTCGTCAATCGGAATCCGCGTCATTCCTTCGTTCGGCCATCGCGCCATGGTTTGCGGTTCGCCCTTGTGGAACAACTCCGGGACGGGTAACGTGGTAAACCGGTGGTTCCCCTTTGGTTTCGAGCGTTTACTTCCGAAGCCCCCGAACACGAGTTCGCCCATGCCCGCAACACCGTGGTCCGAGAGGTTGCATATCCGTACCGCTGCGCGTGCGGCCTCGGGAATTCGTGAGAGAGCCGCCGTGTCCTCGACACGGGTCCAACGTCGTAAAACTGTCCCACCGGTCAGCACGGCAGGATTGTCGGGGTCATCCGATCGAATGATGAGCGGACTTTCAGGCGTCCCGGAATCCGCCACCGTTAGCTCCAGCGTGCGCGAGTGCCGGTAGGCCCCCGGCGCCACCACAATCTCGATAGCGCCTTTGGCCCCCTTTTCCCGCACGGCACGCGCCGCGATTACCGCTGCCTCCAGCATCGCGAAAGGTTTCTTGCGTGTTCCGTCGCCGCCAGGCCGCGCGTTTCCATCAACAACAAGAATCGCCTGGACCTTCCCGATGGCTGGAATCGGCGTCCGCTCCTGTCCTGGGTGGGGCTTGCCGGCGGCCACGGCTTTTAACTCCTCCGCAGCCAGCGCGTGATGCTCCGGCACATAATCCATCCCGGCCAACCGTTTCAACGCAGCCAAGAAACCCGTAGTGTCGCCCGAAGCCAGCCGCGCCCGCGCCAGCCGCATGGTAATCGTCGCCCGAAACGGCTCGGCCTCCTCCGGCAAACCGTTCAAGAGCGTTTCATACTGCGGCACAGCCTCTGTGGCATCTCCGCCCAGCCAGGTGTGATCCGCCTTCGACAATACCTGCTCTGCCGCTTTAAGGTCGGTAATCGGGATGGCGTCTTCAGCGCATACCGAAGACGGCATCAGCAACATGAGAAGTGTGATCGAAATGCACGCGGAGATACGATGAAACGCCCTCATGCTAAAACCCTCGTTCAGCACACTGTCGATTGATCTCATCAATAATCTCGCAGACCCGAAGCGAATCGGCTTTTGTGAATTGCGGCAATTCTTTTAGACCGGCCGCCATGCAGCGGTGCACGGCCTGTGCCTGATACATGAAACCATGTTGATTGCCGCCGTGCCACGTCCAGCCCTTGTAGGTAATCAGTTTCTCCCCCGTCCAGCGGGATCCGGCAGGTTGTCCACGCCTCAACGGGGCCGGAGTGGGGAGAGGGTATTCGAAACGCTCCACATGGTTAAACGAACCGTTGCTGGGTCCGCGGCCTTGTTCCCAATGCGTTTCGTGCCAGTCGCCAATCCAGCCTTTACTGGGGTCGAGTTCCATTTGAGGCTTCCCTTCCGCCTCGCGATTACCTGACCGCGGTGGACGCCCCGTACGAATGGTCATCGCGCTTGGATGGTGAGACGGGGTTTCGATCGTGATGCGTCCTTCTGTACCGATATAGTGTGCCTGCTCAAGGTATCTCCCGGTCGGAAAAGTGATAACGGCGATCCCTTCTTGATCTGAGTACTGCAAGACGGCGCTGCTGGGCGATCCGCCGTGGGCCGACAAGACGTTGCCGGCATCCGGTTGGTTTCGAGCCTTCTTACCAGCGGCCACGATGACCGGCATTTCTTCGGACCCGAATCCTGTCACCGCTGGATTCAGTGCATACACCCGGTCCGGGTAGTCCGACTGCACGATTTGTAAGTCGCCAATATCGCCGCGCTCCATGGCTGCCCTGGCGTGTTCGATCGCAGGGAAAAAGCTTAGCCACATCCCCTCCCAACAAATAACCCCGGCCTTCTCCGCGGCGGCGTAGGCCTCACGCGCCTGTTCGGCCGTGTCCGTGAATGGCTTCTCACACAAGATGTGCTTCCCCGCCGCAATCGCCATCATCAGGTCTCGGTGGTGGTCGAAGGTCTTCGTTGAGATGTAGACCATATCGACATCTGGATCGGCACACAGATCCTGGTAGGTGTCGTAAGCCGTGGGTATCC
>JAPYPO010000571.1 GCA_029937645.1 Candidatus Hydrogenedentota bacterium | reverse complement strand
ATCAACACCTTATCGCCTTCGGATAATCTGCAACCCTTGCTCATACGTCAGACTCGACCCGAATATCAGGACCTGGTGTTCGGATCCCGCCTATGTTGCGATCAGTCTTCGGGACGCGAAGTCGCACAAAGCTTCAAGAATCATGAAGGTCGTCAATTGTTGGGCGGAACAGCTGTGCTTGTAGTGATGATCGGGTTCCTAGACATCAACTTTCGCTTATTGCGCCAACCCTCTGGCAATCGTCAAGATTCCATCTTAGAGCGGTCGAGGAGTTTCTTTCCACGCCTCAATAACTTCTTGCAGTTCGGACAACAAGTTCCGTTCGATAATCGGACGAGAACCGGCATGATCTTTTTGGGGGCCATTT
The DNA here is from genome assembly GCA_029937645.1 of Candidatus Hydrogenedentota bacterium. Classification (GTDB taxonomy): domain Bacteria; phylum Hydrogenedentota; class Hydrogenedentia; order Hydrogenedentales; genus JAPYPO01. The sequence continues at coordinate 2,360 of JAPYPO010000571.1, read as the reverse complement.
TGGGGCGGAATCTTGTCCGGCGAATGACCCTAGTTGTCCGTTGCTTGTCCGCTCTTCGAGATAGGCCCGAATTCGCATCCGCGCGCGCATGATGAGTCCCCCTTGAGGGGGCTTTCGCTGTTTGACTGCGACGATTTTTGCCGGGACATTCGGATTTGACACAACCTTCGAATGTTTTTCGTAAAAATCCTTCGTGCTCCTCGTGACCTTCGTGGTGAAAATCGGTTAGTATCGAGCTCGATGTGGGTCAGTCCGATTGCGTCATTGGTGGACAATCTCAATAAGCATATCAAGGAAACTGAGTTATGACTATTCGAAGAATCGCTATTCGGAGCGCCGCGATACTGACACTAGTCACCGCCGCATCGTGGGCCCAGTATGGCGTGAGCGACGGTAATTGGCCGCACACCCATGGCGACTCCGGCTCGACGAAGTATGCCGCGCTGGATCAGATCAACGCCGGGAATTTCGAGGACCTTGAGGTCTTGTGGCGTTGGAGTTCACCGGATAATGGCATAGAAAACCGGGAGCAATACCGGGCGGCTGCCTTTGTGGCGACGCCGCTGGTGATCGACGGCCGCGCCTACATTTCGACGAGTCTGTCGCAGGTGGCGGCTTTCGAGATTAAGACGGGCGATACGCTTTGGACGTACGATCCCCAGAGTTACTTGCGGGGCAGACCGATGCACGGCAAGGCTCATCACCGGGGCGTCGAGTACTGGACGGACGGCACGATCGAGCGAATCATCATCGCAACGAATGGCCGCCAACTGATCTCGCTTGATGCGAAGACGGGCAAACCGGATCCGAATTTCGGCGACGGCGGCTGGGTCGATCTTCGGAACGATTTGGGCCGGGAGGTTCTGGGATCCTCCGTCAGCCATAACGCGCCCACCCTGGTTGTGAAGGACACGATTGTCGTCGGTTCTCTCGCTAACGACGGGTATGCCCTCCAACTCGGCCCTCCGGGGCACATTCGCGGATACGATGTGCGCACGGGCAAATTCAACTGGCGTTTCAACACTGTTCCACAGGAAGGCGAATTCGGCACCGATACCTGGGAAAACGACTCCTGGAAGTATACGGGCAACACCAATTCCTGGACCTTTATGTCGGTGGACGACGAACTGGGGTATGTCTACTTGCCCGTGGGCGCGGCGACGAGCGATTACTACGGCGGACACCGCCACGGCGATAATCTATTTTCGCAAACCCTCGTGTGCCTCGACGCGGAAACGGGCAAGCGGGTTTGGCACTACCAGGTCCTCCATCATGGTTTGTGGGATTACGATCTCCCGGCCGCGCCCGTTCTCATGGACATCACGGTGGATGGCAAGGCCATCAAAGCCATCGCGCAGATTAGCAAGCAGGCCTTCACTTATGTTTTCGATCGCGTAACGGGCGAACCGGTTTGGCCTATTGAAGAACGTCCCGTGGAGGTCACGCCGGCGGCCCCGGGCGAGTCGTATTCGCCCACCCAGCCGTTCCCGACGAAACCGCCGGCCTTCGACAAACAAGGCGCGAGGGAGGAAGACCTCATCGACTTCACGCCGGAGTTGCGGGCCGAGGCGCTGGAGTTGATCAAGCAATACCACATTGCCCCGCTGTTTTCGCCGAACATCGTGATCGAGGGCAGCGATCGGCTGGGAACGCTCCAAGTTCCGGGAAACAACGGAGGCGGCAACTGGCCGGGGGGCTCCCTCGACCCCGAGACGGGCATGTTCTATGTCCTGTCGCAGACCTATCCTCTCGTCCACGGCCTAAAAAAGGGTGACCCGGCTCGGACGGATCTGGCTTACCGCGACAGAACGCTGTTGGCCGCGGGTCCCAGAGGTTTGCCGCTATTGAAACCGCCGTACCGCCAGATTAGCGCAATTGACATGAACAAGGGAGACATCCTTTGGCAAGTCCCCCTCGGCGACGGTCCCAGGAATCACCCGGCAATCAAACATCTAAATCTTGGACCGTTGGGGAACCGTCCCGCCAAGGGCATCTGGGCGGAAGGCGGCATTCTTGTAACGAAGACTCTCTTGATTACCATTCAAGCGGACGTGGATGAGTTGGGCGACAAGTCCGCGAGGGGTTCATTCGTCCTAGCTTTCGACAAGGCCACGGGCAAGGAGGTCGGCAGGATTAAGGTTGACCGCCATCTGCACAGTTCGCCCATGACGGCCATGCTCGACGGCCGACAGTACATTCTCATCGCGGGCGGCGGCCGCACCGAGCCAGCGGAGGTCCTGGCATTCGGGTTGCCGCTTTAGGCAGGGGTAATCTAGAGCGTTTTAACTTTTTATAGCTACGTTGCAATGTCGAAAAGTTCCTTGGGTATGGCTGGAAGTTATTTGCTCAAGGGCGTGGGC
>JAPYPO010000570.1 GCA_029937645.1 Candidatus Hydrogenedentota bacterium | reverse complement strand
CGGTGATCTTTTTCAATCGGAATGACCGATCGCTTTCGTCCGGAATCCGCACCTGTCCAAGAAATCCCGCGATTCTGTGAAGAACCAACAAAGTTTTGAGGCGCCACACGGAGGAGATGATGCGTCGTCTTCTCTGGGGAGCGCTCGGTGATACAAGTAACGCCCCTAAGGGCTCATCAATGTAAGCCGACGAAGTCATATTCTAATATTCACAAATCCCGGTAGAAAAAGAATTCGTCGTAGGGTTCGTGCGCGTCGTACATCGTTCGGACGGTTCCGGTTCGGATGAAGCCGTTTTTCTCGTAAAAGCGATGGGCCCGCTCGAAGCGCGTGTCAGACCAGAATTCCATCCGCTCCATCTCCAACGCGCCCGCCCTTTCCAAAGCCCAACGCAGCATCGTGTCCGCCGGGCCCAAACCCCGAAACTGGGCGTCAAGATAGAAGCGCTTCAACCAACACACCGACGGCCTGGCGCGGTCCGCAATCAATGCAACGGTCCCGGCCACGCCGCCATCGGGGGCCTCGCACACCATGAACGCGCCCTCGGTGTAGTGGTTGTCGATAGCGACTAAATCGCTATCAGCCCCATCGAGGCACATCTGTTCGCCATATTCCTCGTAGACGGCAGCGATGAGGGACACGATGGCGTCGCTGTCGCTAGACGTCGCATTCCTCAATTTCATAAGCGCCCTCCGATACCATTGCACTCCTTGACCGGCATGGTACCATTTGGAAACCCGCCAATTGATTTCGGGGTGGAGACGGGCAGGAAGAAAACCCGAGCGCCGGGCTAGAGCATCTTAACCAATTATGAATACGCATCTACTTGTTGCGGCGTCGGCTGGCGGCGTCACAAAACCTCGCCATAGCGCTGCTATGTCCGCAGTTTTGTTCCTTGCCAGCCTTGTCCTCACCGGCGTATCTTCGCATCCATAATTAGTTAAAATACTCTATCTGTGAGGAACAGGAGCCAGACCTTGAGTACAACGGAAGATCATGCGGTAGGCAGGGAAGCGCAAGCAGACGCGAAGCGGCGCGTCATGAACGTGCTTGATCGCCACCCCTTTTCCCCTCCGCCGTGGCTGGCCAATGCCCATGCGCAGACGGTCTGGCCCCGCTTCGGCCGCAAAGACATTCCATTGGAGCGGCGGCAAGAACGATGGGATACGCCCGACGGCGACTTCGTCGACCTCTACTTCCTCGACGGCGAACCCCGCAAGCCCACCGCGCTGCTGCTTCACGGTCTGGAGGGGTGCAGCGAATCGATATACATCAAGGGGCTGAGCGAAAAGTTGGGCCGCCACGGCTGGACGGCTATAAGTTTGGAGCACCGATCCTGCGGTAAGGAGTTAAACCGGGCGAAACGGATGTACCACTCGGGCGCGACCTACGACCTGGAATTTGTTGTCGAGCGCCTGGTTCGCGACAACCCACAAATCGAATTGTTTATCTCTGGAATCTCCCTCGGCGGGAACATCACCGCAAAATGGCTGGGCGAGGCCGGTTCCAGCGTGCCCGACCATGTGCGGGCAGCCGCTGTTATTAGCGCGCCCTACGATCTCCCCGTCAGCGGCCCCCATATGGATACCGGCGTCACGCGGCTCTACGTCAAACACTTCCTCAAAGGCCTGATACCAAAGGCCATAGAAAAGGAGAAACAATTCCCCGGCTGCATCGACATCGAGGCGGTAAAGCGAAGCCGGACCTTCGCCGAGTTCGATACCTACGCTACAGCCGCACTCCACGGTTTTCGCGATGCAACCGACTATTACGCAAAGGTCTCCTGCGGTCAATTTCTACACGGAATCCGTCGGCCGACACTGCTCCTTAGTTCCGCCGACGACCCATTCAATCCCCGCACCACACTGCCCCGCGACACGGCCGACGCATCACCGTGGCTTCATCCCCAGTTCACCGAACGCGGAGGCCATGCTGGCTTCATTGCCGGTCCCGCGTTCGGCCCGCTCCACTACTGGGGCGAAGACCAAGTCGTCCGCTTCTTCCTCGAATACGCCTGCGCTTGAAGTAATTGAGTGCGCAACAAAAAAAGTCAGGAGCCGACCGAACCTACGGTCGACTCCTGACATCAAGAATTCATGGCGCTGGGAAAGGAATTTCCCCTATGCAAATTACGCGGTCGCCGCGTCGAGGGCTTCCGCGAGATTCGCTTTGGCCGTCACACCCACAAAGCGCTTCGTTTCCTCGCCATCTTTTATGACGAGCAGCGTTGGAATACTCGACACATTAAACTTTGCGGCAAGTTCGCCTTCGTTGTCGATATTCACCTTCGCGATCGTGGCCTTGCCTTCGTACTCCGTCGCCAGCTCTTCGATGAGAGGCCCAATCATTTTGCACGGCCCGCACCACTCAGCCCAAAAATCGATCAGTGTCACGCCATCCTTCGTACTGGCGTCAAAATTACCCGTTGTCAATTCCGTTGCAGATCCCATTCAGACTTCCTCCTTAAACTTGGTCCACGCATTGTAACACACCACGCGCCCCGCTCATTCCTTTCGAATGACACGCCCCGCACCCGCCCCTTGACCTGTTCCCGCGCAAATCTCTATACTTTCCAACCCAAGCGGAGAGGTGTCAGAGTGGCTTATCGAGCACGCTTGGAAAGCGTGTGTGCGTTCATAGCGTACCGCGGGTTCGAATCCCGCCCTCTCCGCCACTTTGTTTTCTTTGTAAGTGTTGTTGTTTAAAGGTTTCTCGCCCTCTTTCGTTTCGTCTTC
>JAPYPO010000569.1 GCA_029937645.1 Candidatus Hydrogenedentota bacterium | reverse complement strand
ATGCCGCCCCGTTCCATTCCGGAATGGGCGAACTCGCGAACTCGGATAATCACGTTAGGAATCATGGGCCTTTTTTGCCTCGATATTTGCATTTTGTTTCGCGTGTCTGTGCGCGGGGTGATCTATGTGCTCGTTCTTCTAGTGGGAAGCCTTGCGGGCTGCGGTGCGCCTCCTTCGGGTGACGCGACCTACATCGCGACCATTCCGCCCGCAGGGGCCATCTTGAACGAACTCGTTCGGGGGCGCGCGACGGTCTCTGTTCTGGTTCCGCCGGGCGCTTCGCCTCACGCGTATAGTCTGCGTCCCTCCGATGCGCGGCAGGCGGCCTCGGCTTTGGCCGTTTTCTTTGTGGATAGCCATCTCGATGGGTGGGCGGCATCGCTTGGCGCGCGGAAGCAAGTCTCTCTGTTCGGGCTGGTCCCGCCGGAATTCCGTAAGGGCGGGGGTGGCCATTCGGAAGCGCGCGTAGACGAAGACTTTAACCCACATTTCTGGTCGGATCCGCTCGCGGTACGCGCGATCATTCCGCATCTCGTCGAAGCGTTGAGCGCCCTCGACCCGGAAGGCTCCAAGATTTATGAGCAAAATGGGCAGGTATTCGAGGAAGCCCTTAGGCGGTTGGATGAGGAGATTCGAAATGTACTCAGCAACGCCGTACCCTCTTCCGTAGTCGTATTCCACCCTTCCTGGAATTACTACCTGGAGCGCTACGGTATTTCCGTCGCGGCCGCCATCGAACCGGTACCTGGACATGAGCCGACGCCTCGCCGCATCCAGCAGATCTCTGAGGCGATTCGTTCCGAAGAGGTCCGCGCGGTTCTCACCGAATCTCAATTGCCCAACCGCCCCGCCGAAGTTGTTGCGGAAAACTCCGACGTGAAGATCGTCGAAATCGATCCCATTGGCGGTGTTGACGGACGAAAAACCTACGAGGAACTGCTCCGCTACAATACGCGCGTTCTCAAGGTGGCGCTTCGATGAGTGTACCGGCTGTCAGTCTGGACCGGATCGGCGTGCGCTACGAATCCTACGAGGCCCTTCGCGGCGTGAGCTTCGACGTTGAGCCCGGCGGCTTCATCGCGATTATCGGACCCAACGGCGCGGGCAAAAGCACCTTGCTCAACGTCCTGCTCGGCGTCCAAGCCCCCTCCGAAGGGACCGTCACGATCTTCGGCGACGAACCCGGCGCGCTACCTGCCGGCGACCTCGGATACGTCCCGCAATTGAAGACGCTCGACCGTAGTTTTCCCGCCGTCGCGCTCGAACTCGTCGTGACCGGATTGCGTCGTGGCTGGCCGTGGCGTATTCACGCAGAGGAACGGGCAACGGCCCTGCGCGCGCTCGAACGGTGCGGCGTGACGCACACCGCGGACCGCGCGATATCCACTCTTTCCGGCGGCGAACTGCAGCGCGTTTTTCTCGCGCGGAGCCTCGTACGCCCTGCGAAATTACTGATCCTCGACGAACCGGCGGCGGGCATGGACGTGACGGGTGAGGCCGACATGTACCATCTGCTCGCCCATTACCAGGAAGAATCCGGCGCGACCATTCTCATGGTCACCCATGACTGGGAGGGCGCGCGCGTCCACGCGAGCCATGTGCTTCTCCTCAATCAAGGTGTCGCCGCATTCGGGCCCTCTGCCGAGGTCGCGACCGAGGCCCGGCTGATGGAAGCCTTTGGCTACGCCGGTCATGTCGAAGCCACGCACGATACCTCGAAGGCGGACGCGCCCGATGTTTGAGCCTTTCGCCTATGCCTTCATGCAACGCGCCCTCCTTGGGGGTGTGCTCGTCGGGATTCTGGCGAGTTACTTCGGGCCCTTCATCGTGCAACGCCGCATTGCGTTCTTAGGCAGCGGCCTTGCCCACGCATCCTTTGGAGGCGTCGCCCTCGGCATACTGTTGGGCGTACAGCAGCCCTTGTGGGTCGCCGCGCCCTTTACCGTCGCCGTCGCGGCGGCCATCGTTTGGGTACAGAAGAGCGCCGGCCTCGCCGCCGATACCGCCATCGGAATATTTTTCGCCGTCTCCATGGCGCTCGGGATCATCTTCCTCGACCGCACCGACAACTTTCATGCGGCTGTCGATACCTACTTATTTGGATCCATCCTTAACGTCCTGCCAGCCGACCTCTGGACGATCGGCGCCGTCACCGCGCTCGCATTCGCCACCGGCCCGATTTTGTGGAAGCGTTGGGCCTATGCCACATTCGATCAGAGTCTGGCCAAAGCCCACCGCGTTTCCGTTGATCGCGACGACTACCTGCTGGCGATCTCCCTGGCCGTGGTTGTTGTCGTTACGATAAAAATCGTGGGCATTATTCTGATGGCTGCCTTTCTCGTTATCCCCGCCGCGACCGCGCGAATCGCGGCCTCGACCTTCGCCGCGATGACCGGTTTCTCCATCGCCTTCGGCGTGGTGAGCGTCGTTGGAGGCCTGTATATTTCGTACTACGCCGAAACGCCCACTGGCTCGACCATCGTTTTGCTTCAAGCGGCCCTTTTCGCCGTGGTACTCTTCTCGCGCAGACTGTTTATTCGATAAGATTTTCTCTCGAGCTGTGTATTGGTTCGTACGTGACGCGATTCAAGTTGTCATTGCGAGTGAAGCGAAGCAATCTCTTTTGTCAGGGGGACTTCGGTTGAAGAGATTGCCACGTCGCTTCCTGCGGTCGCTCCTGTTAAGAACCCGGATTTCCCATTTGGAAGAGTCATCTTGAGATCCGCCGGCATCGTTTAA
>JAPYPO010000568.1 GCA_029937645.1 Candidatus Hydrogenedentota bacterium | reverse complement strand
AGGTGATGTGATTTCCCGTTACCCGCACCTCCAAACAAGTTTGAAGGTGGCACCCAAAAGGTTCTGTCTTTAACAGCCGGAACCCGCTGCGCGGGCATTTGGGATAAAGGACCACCCTCACCTTGATCCTCTCCCTGAGGGAGAGGGTGGAGAACGCTGTCAAGGAAGCAAATTTCATGACAGGCGCAAGAAAAGGAAACTTCAATCACTGATCGTCTCCGCTTACGACTTCGATGACCCCCGTCGCCATTTCCATTGGACAACTGAACGTGATTTCACCCAAGGCTTCGGGAGAAATGGTCACCTCGACGGGCTCGTTCAAGGGAAAGGCTTGATCGATTCCCAGACTTGGAATCAGAATACCGGTGTTGCAGGTGTTTTCGGTCACACGGGTAAATCGAAGGACGCTTGGCTGTCCGGCCGCGATCTGGATTCGACTGGGATGAAATCCCTGTGCATCGACTCGAATTTCCAACGCGCCGCCTGCTTCGACGATGACGGCCTCGGGTGCCACGACTTCGGCATTGGCGGCTCCGAACGAGCCTTGGTGCATATCCATCGGGCACGCAAAGGTAAGGCGTTGACCGAGTTTAGGATGAACGGTAACGCGCAGGGGCTCGTTCAGGGCGAGTTCGTGGCGGATGCCGCTTTCGTGGAAGACGACGGCTGTCGCGCAAGTCTGGTCTGCTGTGCGAATGAATTCCAGAACGGCCGGAACGTCTGGGACGAGATCGATATTGCTTGGCTCGAAGCCGGTCTCGGTTACTTCGATCCGGATGACGGTTTCCGCGGATTCCGGTTTGGGTTCGTTACCGGTCGTAGCGCGTCCGCAGCCGAATGCGGCTACTAGAAGCACGAGTGTCGTGGTTGCGATTAAGGTCGATCTAAACATGGTGGAACTCCTCTCAGTCTTTACGCAAAATGGGCGGGCGTATCGTGAGTATTCAGACTGATCGAAGACGGCGAGCGATGGACTTGTCCTCTCTAGGAGTTCTCTTCGTAGGCTGACACCTCTAACTATGCGTCTGGAGGTGGCACCTACTGAGAGAGGAAGGCCGTGCTTCTTGGCGAGGCACAGTTCACCTGTCAAAGACGATCAGCGAGGAGCTAGATCTTAGCAGCGGAAGGAGTTGTTGAGGAGGTATGCGGTTGGAGGCGGACTGTTCGCGACGTAGGTGATGTCGACGAAAAGGCTAGGGTGCCGGGTCATCGCCGCGCGGGGCGCGGTATTCACGGCCGGATGTGTAGAGGGGCGCAGCTCTGAGCCGTTGGACAATTTGAAGGTGACGAGACGGGAGGTTTGCGCTTCCGTCACGGTAACTTGGCAACACTGGCAAACCGAGCCGAGGGCGGGGTAGGAAAAGTCTATTTCACCGCTCTTGCAGCAGCACGAGGTGGATACCTGGCCGCTCATCTGGCAGGCATAGGCCACCGATGACGCGGTTGGGCCTTGCGCGGCGAGCGTGACAATTACTGCGATGGCAAGAAATTTACGCATACATTGATTGTAACATAATCGGGGGCCGATTTGTTCCGTAAACGCGGTTTGGAATTGGCTTCGGAACGGATTTAATAAAATATACCACTCGTAAATTTTGGACTAAATTGACACCATTCTTAGTGTCGCCTATGGGGCGCTCCTGACTGCAGATGCAAAGGGCTGAAAGTCCGATCTATCGTTGCTCTATCTTCCTTATCCCATTTTCCTGCGGAGGGGGTTCATACTCGCAATGAGAGTCGGGAGTGGTTGTTGGGATTCCCTTTGGGAACTGCATTTCATTCGGTCAATAATGCGGATCTTTTTGTTTCATGCTATTATGCGGTCATGATTATTCGACCCTTTGGATTTGTTGTGGGCTTCCTTACGTTGGCGTTTTTGTGCTCGATCTCTTCGGCGCAGGAGGAGGCGCCGGACCCGATCGAGCAACAGAAGGAGACGGCTTCTGAAACGGCGCGGCGTGAGCATCTTGAGGGGGTTCTTGACCGCTTAAACGAATTTATCACGGAGGCGCCGTCCGAGGCTCACCATGATCGGGCGGAGGTTCTGTTTCGGCTGGGTCGCTTCGAGGAGTCCGTTGTCGATTACAACAAGGCGGCGCGTTCCGGACGGCCGCATGATGAGGAGTCGTGTTGGGAACGCGGGTTGGCTCAGTATTACGCGGGTGATTTTCGCGATGGTATGGAGCAGTTTTCGCGCTACCATCGTGTCGGGGCGGCGGATATTGAAAATGGCCTGTGGTGGTTTCTCTGTAAGGCCGAGGAGGAGGGGATCGCAAAGGCACGCGCCGAGATGCTGGAGTATTCGGGCAGGGTGCGTGGTCAGCCTTTTCCCGCGCTCCTCGCGCTTTATCTTGATGAGGGCAGCGCCGAAGCGGTATTGGACGAGGCGACGCGTGACACGTTGTCGGGACGACAGCGTAGATACAACCTCTTCAACGCGCATTACTACCTGGGTAAGTATTACGAGATCGTGGGCCAGAAGGACGAGGCGCTTCGACATGTGCTCGAGGCCCTCGCGCATGAGATCCCCCACTTTATGTATGCCTGCGCGGAGGCGGACGCGTTGCGATTGGGGGCGGTGAGGACTCCCGCAGCGACGAAGTAGATGATGCTCCTTCGTGGTGAAAAATTGACTGCCACGGAAATCACGCGGGGCACGAATAAGGAAGCGACGTGGCAATCTCTTCAACCGACATTTCCCATATGCACCCGCTCGCGGCCATCGCGAGCAGGTTTCAAA
>JAPYPO010000051.1 GCA_029937645.1 Candidatus Hydrogenedentota bacterium | reverse complement strand
CTGCTATACGCTACAAAGCTCGATTTGTCGGTAAACTCTTGCCTAACCCCGAGTACGAGCCCTCCGTACGAGCAGATGCCAGGCTACAGTCCCACCAGGCCTATCCGGGACTGCGAAAGGGTACTCCTCGTAAAATCTTCGGTATTTTGAGAGAAAAAGCAACAAAACGCGACAAAATGTGTTACACTTTTCGGTAGAGATTGTAACTATATGCGGGGGCAGTACCTAGGGTGAGCGGTCCAGAGAATGGGTATAGTTTGGCATGAATCTTGATCCGCGGACGGTAAACTATTGACAAATACTCGCCTAGCCCAGGCCCGTTTGGTTAATCCTGGCAAAATCCGCCGGTCGAAATGACGGACCCTATCGCCAGCCGATTGGCCGATTCATCTTCGGAACCGTTTTGTGGGTGTTTATCTATGGATACTATTTAGATAGATATTTACTGTTCTTCTCGGCTTGATTTTTTTGGGTTGAATTCACGGTATGGCTGGATATAAAATTGGCGACCTTTTGCATGTTGTATGGCTCAACGCTTACAGGGCGGAGCTGGCTCAGCGGAGCGGCGTTCGGGACCTGCGAAAGGTGAATACGGACCGACTCCGCGCAAGGGGATCGGCTCGCATCTTACAGCGGCACCTTACATTGGCATTGACACGGAACCACGACGCATGTGGCGTGAGTAGCGCTCACACCACTGGAGCATAAAGCATGTCTTCTACGGTGACGGAAACGGCTGGCGCCGTTTCACAGACCGATACCAGCCGCCTGATCAACGATGTCGTTATTAAGGTTGCCACGGCCAACGGCTCCGGCAGTACGTCGTCCAACCTAATCCTTCTTCGCTCGATCTTCAAAATGGGGATTCCCGTTAGCGGAAAAAACCTCTTTCCCTCGAACATCGAGGGACTGCCCACCTGGTTCACCATCCGGGCAAACGAAGACGGCTGGACCGCACAACGCATTCGCACCGACTTTATGATCGCCATGAATCCCCAAACCGTCGAGGAGGATGTGGCGGAGCTTGAGCCCGGCGCAATTCTCATCGTCAACGAGTCGCTTTCGGCGCGCGTGAACCGCGACGATATTACGGTCTACTCGGTTCCCTTCGACGCCATCGTAAAGGAGACCGGGGCGGACATCCGGTTGCGCAAGAAGATCGTTAATATGGTTTACGTAGGCGTGATTGCGCGCCTCTTGCATATGGAAATGGACGCCGTGGCCGCCGGGATCGATCATCAATTTGGGTCGAAGCCAAAAGCGGTCGAGCTGAATCGCAACGCCGCAGTCGCGGGCTACGATTGGGCGGAGAAGAATCTCGAAGAGCAACACCTGTTCCGCCTCCAGACCAGCGACAAGACCGACGGCCAGATCCTGACGGAAGGCAACGACGCCACGGCTCTCGGCATGATGTTCGGCGGTGCGACGGTCGTAGCATGGTATCCGATCACGCCGAGCAGCAGCGTCTGCGAAGCGCTCATGCAGTACATGGCAAAATATCGGCACGACCCGGAAACGGGCAAAGCGACTTATGCCATTGTGCAGGCGGAGGATGAAATCGCTTCGATAGGGATGGTTTTGGGCGCATCCTGGGCGGGAGCACGCTCCTTCACTGCCACCTCAGGGCCCGGAATATCGCTGATGGCGGAAATGGCGGGTCTTTCCTATTTTGCGGAAATTCCCGCGGTCATCGTGGACGTTCAGCGTATGGGGCCGAGCACCGGATTGCCTACGCGCACTTCGCAGGGCGATATCATGAGCGCGTATAACTTGTCGCACGGCGACTGCAAACATGTTTTATTGCTGCCCGCGAATGTGCGCGAATGTTACGAATTCGCCATGGAAGCGTTGAAGTTGGCTGAACAGCTTCAGACCCTGGTGTTCCTCATGAGCGAGTTGGATTTCGGTATGAACTACTCGTTGTCCGATCCCTTCGATCCGCCAACCGAACCCCTTTCCCGCGGCAAAGTTCTTTCGGCCGAGGATGTGGAACGCCTTGGAACGTTCGAGCGCTACGCCGATGTGGATGGCGACGGTATCGGATACCGTACACTCCCCGGTACGGATCACGCAAAAGCATCGTTCTTCACCCGCGGTACGGGCCACAACACTGCGGGGAATTATTCAGAGAGCTCGGAAATATGGCAGGGCAATCTGGATCGCTTGAGCCGTAAGTTCGATACGGCCCGCACGCTGGTCCCCCAGCCAATCATCGAGGAAGAGGAAGGCATTCCCCTGGGCATCATAGGCTACGGCTCGAGCGATTCCCCCACACAGGAAGCGCGGGGCCTGCTCGAGGCGCGCCACGGCATCAAGACCAACTACCTCCGCTTGCGGGCCTTGCCCATAGGCAAAGAGGTTGAGGAATTTATCGAACGCCATCAAGCCGTATATGTGATTGATCAAAATCGCGATGGCCAAATGGCGACCATCCTGCGGGGAGAGATTTTTAATCTTGCCCCGAAGATTCGCAGTGTGAGACATTACAACGGGATGCCCCTCGACGCGGAAACCGTCGTAGGGCTGATAGCCGACCAAGAGGCCGGGAAGGAAGTAGGCCGATGACTACTACGGCAAAAGTGGCACCAGAAAAATCCGAAGAAAAAAATGCAGCCCCACGGAGCAATGGAAAGGTCAACGCGATTGGCCTATCCTTAAACGACTATAAGGGCACGAAATCGACCCTGTGCAAAGGCTGTGGCCACGACGCCATTACCAGCTCCATCGTCAAAGCCTGCATGGAACTCGACATCAATCCCACGACCGTAGCCAAATTAAGCGGCATCGGTTGCTCCAGCAAGACGCCGAATTATTTTTTGGAGCAGGCCCACGGACTCAATTCGGTTCACGGCCGCATGTCCACCATTTCCACGGGCAGTTCTCTGGCGAATAGGAGCCTCTCGAACATCGGGGTCAGTGGCGATGGCGATACCGCCTCGATTGGACTCGGCAATTTCCTGCACATGCTGCGCCGAAACGTGCGCATGGTGTATATCGTAGAAAATAACGGCTGCTACGGCCTCACCAAAGGCCAATTCTCCGCCACCGCCGACCAGGGCAGCGTCAAGAAAGGCGGCAAAGAGGTTAACCAAAACGAACCCGTTGATATTTGCGCCCTCGCGATTCAGATGGGCTGCCGCTTTGTGGCCCGATCCTTTTCCGGGGATACGCAGCAGGTGAAAGCGCTCATTAAGGCGGCCATGGCCCACGATGGCACCGCGCTCATAGATATCGTCTCGCCCTGCGTGACCTTCAACAACCATGAGGGATCGACGAAGAGCGTTAGCTACGCGCGGGAACACGAGGATCCGCTCCACGAAATCGGCTTTATCCCCCACCACGATCCTATTTTGGTGGACTATAAGCCGGGCGAATCCCTGGATGTGAGGATGCACGACGGTTCGCTAATCACGTTGAATAAACTCGAGTACGACTACGATCCGCGCGATAAGAAAAAGGCGGTCGAGTTGCTGCACGATGCCATCGAGAACCAACATTTCTACACCGGCCTCATCTATTGCTCCACCGATTCAGTTTCGTTTGGGGACAAGATGAATATGGTCGAAGAGCCGCTTGCCTCCCTTTCCGAAGAACGTGTCCGTCCTTCCAACGACGTGTTCAACGAGATCATGGAGTCGCTCAAGTAGTCCCGCCCGAAACCCAGACAGCCTCCAGCGCCTTCAAATAGGCACGCACGGCCTGGTCCAGTCCCATGTCCAGCGCGTCGGAAACCAACGCGTGTCCTATCGATACTTCCGCGACGCCCGGAACCGCGCGCAGAAACGGCCCGAGATTGTCCAGTGTGAGATCGTGCCCCGCGTTGACGCCCAGGCCCAAGTCCCCGGCAAGCTCAGCCGCCCGGGTGTACTTCCCCAGCGTGTCGGCATAGTCGCCCGCCGCAAAGGCCGAGGCATACGGTTCCGTGTACAATTCAATACGGTCCGTCCCAAGGTCTCCCGCTAGACGAACCTGTTCCTCCACCGGATCGAGAAATAGACTGACGCGGATCCCCAACTCCCTGAGTTCTTCGACAAGCGGCGCAACGCGATCACCTTGGGAAGTCAGATCCCAGCCGTGATCCGAAGTGTTCTGATCCGGGTCGTCCGGCACGAGGGTGCATTGCGTCGGGCTGACCTCGCGTACCAGCGCCATAAAATCGGGGAAGGGATTCCCTTCAATATTAAATTCCACATCCGCGACCACGGGTGCCAGTTCAACGACATCTGACCGGCGAATATGTCGTTCATCGGGACGCGGGTGTACGGTGACACCATGGCACCCCGCGCGGATGCTTGTCTCCGCCGCCTTCACCACGCTCGGGTATTCCAGATCGCGTGCATTGCGAAGGAGAGCAATTTTGTTAACGTTTACGCTGAGTTTCGTCATTCCATTTTCCTAATGTAGAATCGAGGCGCGGGTCCGGACCGAAAAGTCTGAGGAATACTATCACCGATGCCAAGATCAAAGCCCGCCACCCGGCCAATCCGGAGGCCCCAAAGTGCGCATGAACGTGTTCCTGTCTAGTAGCTACTCGACGGGATGCATACTGGGAGGGGCGTCATGAACTATGCGAAGGAATTTTCGGAATTGACAGAGCTTCAGGGGCCTCGAGTGGTGCTTAGGCCCATGCAAGCGGAGTGGGCAGAGCCACTATTCAAGATGGTATACGAGTCGCGGGTCGAGCTTCGGCGCTACATGCCGTGGGAAACGGATGATCTGGAAGCTACTCGAACCTTTCTGGAACGCGCTATTCGTGACCACGAGGCCGGCACGGGCCTGCACCTCGCGATCTTCGAGATTGACACCAGCAACATCCTGGGCGTTATAGGCCTCATGTTCGGGGACCCGTACACGCCTAAAGCGGAAGTCGGCTATTCGATGCATTCGAAAAAAACAAGCCACGGATATGCCACCGAAGCGCTCTCGACGCTGATCGACTACTGCCGCGACACCATTGAACTGGTTCGATTGGACGCCCAGGTCGCCACGACAAACCTAGCCAGCCAGCGAGTCATGGCCAAGTGTGGTTTCGAAGAAGAAGGGCTAAAGCCGAAGAGCCACCTGTGCCACGGAACTTGGCACGACATGAAGATGTATGGGAAATTGCTGGATTGATACGGGGTCAGACGGAGCGCAATACCAACCCTATCCCATAACTCAACGCGCACGCGATCGGTAACGTTCCCACCCATGCGGCCACGATGCCCGATATCAGTCGCCAATTCGCGCGACCCGTCCAGATGCCGATGCCGAAAATCGCGCCATTCGAGACATGGGTCGTTGAAACCGGAGACCCGATAAGCGAGGCGCTGATAACCAACGCGCTCGATATCGCATTCGCTAAGAGGCCCTGGCCGGTATTCATGGTTGTTATCGACTTGCCCATCGTCTGCGCCAATCGCGGCGAGTGGATGAGGCCTCCCATGGCCATCGCGGCCGCCACCGTTACCAATGACATCTGCCCATGGAGCCCAGCGATCTCCACCGCGACGAGTACACCGAGGATTTTCGGCGTATCGTTGAGCCCGCGCGCGAATCCCAGCGCGAAGGCCGACGCGACATGCAGCTTATCGGCAATCTCCTGTGCGGAGATTCCCAATACCGATCCGTCGTAGCGAAGGGGAATGTTCAAATCGCCTGTTGCGGCCGCCAGCGGCTTGATGGATTCCAAGTGGACACGGCTGCTTGCTTCGATGCCCAGCGCTTTCCTGGTCCGTCGCGCCAGCGGGTAGAGCGCCGCCGTCACGGAAACCGCCAGCGCCGGGCTCACAAGAAGGGGCATGAAATACCGGCCGCTCAGCGCTCCCCAGGCGATGTCACGCGGAGCAAATGCGAGCCCTGCGCCTATCAAGCCTCCGATGAGGGCGTGCGTTGTGGAGATGGGTAGGCCCACGCGCGTTGCGACGAGGACGGTGCCCGCCGCCGCCAGTCCGACCGCCATCAGAAACTCCACGTTCGCGACGGTCGCATCGGGTACCAGCCCCTTGCCTCCGAAAGCCTTCAGCAACGCGCCCGCCACGAACACAGAAGCCAACGAACCGGCCAACTGCGCCGCGGTTGCCAGCCTCAGCGCCCCGCGATAGTTCAACGTATCCGCGCCGTACACCGTCGCGGTGGGCTTGAAGTTGTCGTTGGCCCCGTTCGCATAGGCCAAGAGCAAAACCGTAGCCCCAAGGACTAAGAATGACATGAAAAAACGATCCCTTCTACCTCAATAACGCGAAACACGTTCCATATATTTATTTACCGGTGCGACAAAATGATGTCACGAATTTGAGCATGGTCGCCAAGTCACCATGCCCCAAATGAAGCCAAACCCACTATCTTGAGGTCGAAGCGACCCACGCGGCCATCCCGAGAATAATCGTAAGTTCGCTCCGTCTATTTCCTTAGAAGGATTTTCCGAACTTGGCACGAATCATGCGTTTTGCTTATAGACACTTTGCCCGTAGACATCTATTACCCCAACTGACAACAAGGAAATAATATATGAACACGCACCCCAATACTCTCTCGCGCCAATTGGGCGCAGTCCTCATGGTCATGGCTGCCGTTTGCGCGGGAATGTGGATCGCGCAGAAAGACACACGCGCCGCTGTGAAAGAGCCCGAAGCGGTTCGCGCGTTGGAACAACAAAGTGAAGCCTTCAAGTACGTCGTGAAAAAGGTCAATCCCGCTGTGGTCTTTATTGAAGTGGAGCGGACGCTTCCCGATGCCCGGCGCAGATCGCCGTCACCCTTTGGCGGGCCGGAGCAATTTGGCGAAGAGCCCTTTCGTCGTTATTTTGGGCAGGACCCGCGTGGCCCTCGCCGCCAACAGATGCCCCGTACGCCACGCCGTCAGCAAGGCCAAGGCTCCGGGTTTATCGTGTCGGAAGACGGATACATCATCACGAACAATCACATCGTGAGCGGCATGGATGAAGTCAACGTGACGCTCAGCGACGGGCGTGAATTCCTTGCAGAAGTCGTCGGAACGGACCCGCCGTCCGATGTGGCCGTAATCAAAATTGACGCGCAAGACCTGCCTGCCCTGGAAATGGGCGACTCTAGCGCAGTCGACGTTGGGCAATGGGTGCTCGCCATCGGCAATCCCTTCGGCTTGTCCCACACCGTTACCGCCGGCATCGTCAGCGCGACCGGCCGCAGCGGCCGCGGCATTACCCAGTTTGAAGACTTCATACAGACCGACGCGGCCATCAACCCTGGCAACTCGGGCGGCCCCCTGGTCGACTTGCGCGGACGGGTTATCGGAATGAACACGGCGATTCTTAGTCAGTCGGGCGGCTACATGGGAATCGGATTCGCCATCCCTATCAATATGGTCTCGTGGACTAAGGATCAGATTTTGGACGATGGCACGGTAACGCGTGCCTACCTGGGTGTCGTGCCGCAGCAACTCACGCCCATCTTGGCGGAATCGTTTGGCGTTGGCAATCAGGCCAACCGCGGGGTCATCTTGGCTCAGGTTGTAGAGGGCGAGCCAGCCGCAGAGGCCGGCCTGCTGCGCGGCGATATTATTGTAGAGCTGGCTGGTATGTCGGTTAATGAAGTGGGGGACTTCCGCAATCGAATTGCGATGCTGGAACCCGACACGGACATTGACGTGGTCGTGCTTCGCGATGGCCAGCGTAAGACGATCCAGGTGAAGATGGGCGAACGCCCGGACAATGGACTCGCCCGGTCACAAGGCGAAAGCGCACCAAGCCCCGAACTCGGCTTTGCGATACAGGAACTGACTGATGACATCGCCGCTCAACTCGGCTATACGGGCGAGTCTGGGGTGATCGTGACCCGTGTCGAACCCAATAGCGAAGCCGCCGAGCAAGGCATTCGAGCCGGAACCCTTGTCCAAGAACTGAATCGCCAGCCGCTAGATTCGCCGCACCGGTTCCACGAGGTGTTAGCGGATGCCCCAATAGACCATCCGTTGGTCCTGCTCGTTCGCGATGGCGAGATCGCGCGCTTCGTGGTCATCCGGCCAAAGAGCGGGTAATCCTGAGCCGCGGAATTGCCGCCATCTCATATCGATGAACATCCGAGCGCCCGCAATAATTGCGGGCGCTTTTTTGGGGAGAAGTGGGTATAGTAATGGCAAGGTAGATTCCCTCGTTCTCCACCGGAGACCGTGGGGGCGACACCATGATGGGAAGGGGTTCATACGTTTTATGCACGAGACATTGCCCATTCCGGAACTCGTCGGCGGAATTGTAGGACTCTTGCTTGTCGCCGCCCTGACCCTGGCCATGGCCAAGCGTTTCAACATTCCTTTCACGGTGGCGCTCGTGGTCGTCGGCATGGCCCTGTCGTGGCTGGCTGGGCGATTCCCCGAATGGCTGGGTATCGTCGATGGGTTCCGCATTTCTCCCGGCATCATCCTCTACGTGTTCTTGCCCACCCTCATTTTCGAATCTGCCTACAACTTAGACGCGCGGCTCCTTCGGGGAAATCTAAGTATCGTGTTGCTCCTGGCGATTCCAGGGTTGCTCATTTCCACGGCCATCATCGGCGGAATCGTGAGCGCGGCTACCGGTATCGCCCTGACCGCGGCCTTCCTGCTCGGGGCTATCCTCAGCGCAACCGATCCCGTCGCCGTGATTGCACTATTCAAATCACTCGGCGCGCCCAAGCGCCTGACCGTCCTCGTCGAAGGAGAGAGCCTCTTCAACGACGCCACGGCGATCGTACTCGCCAACATACTCGCCGCCGTTCTGCTGCAGGGGGCCGTTTCCATGGGCGTCGTCGGAGACGGGATTCTTGAGTTCCTTCAGGTATTCGTCGGTGGGCTCGCCGTGGGATGGTTCTTGGGCGTGTTAACGGGGTGGGCACTCGGAAAAGTTGAATCCGATCCCTTCATCGAGATTACCCTCACCACAATCGTCGCCTACTTCTCATTTCTGCTGGCCGAGGAACTCCTGCATTTGAGCGGCGTCATGGCTACCGTGGGCGCGGGTCTCGTTCTGGGCGGCTGGGGGCGCGTGAAGGTGTCGCTGCCCGTGCGCACCTATCTCGAACATTTCTGGGAATACATGGCCTTCGTCGCCACCGCGCTCATCTTCCTCATGCTGGGGCTCCGGATGGAATTCGGCTCCTTGTGGGAAGCTCGGGACGTGCTGTTCTGGGTTATCCTCGCCATGCTCGTATCGCGCGCCGTGGTGGTATATGGATTGATGCCCCTGGTCGGGCGTCTGCCCGGAGAGGGGGCCGTCGATCTCAAATACCGCACCGTGATCTACTGGGGTGGCCTGCGCGGGGCCATCGCTCTCGCTATCGTGCTCAGCCTCGAAGCCAACCCCGCAACCGATTCCTTCGTCGTACTCGTAACCGGCGCCGTCCTCTTCACGCTGTTGGTCCAGGGGCTGAGCATCAAGCCTCTCGTCGTGAAGCTGGGCCTGGACACGCCCCCCGTAACGGATCAATTCGCCCGCGTCGAAAGTGAACTCGCCGCGAAAGAACGGGCGCGCGAACGCATCCCCGAGTTGATGGCTGGCGGGCGATTCTCCGGCGCCATCTCCAAACGGCTTCAGCGGGAGTACGAGGAAAGCGTCCACCGCATCAAGGAAGCCATAGACGAGTTGCGGGACACCCGGCTCGACAAAGCAGAAGAAGAAAAGCTGTCCTTCCTCCTGGCGTTTGCCGAAGAAAAGGCAGTCTACGTCGAGATGTTCAACCACGGCCACCTCAGCGAAGGCGCGTTCCGCGAGCTGATTACCGTCCTGTCGCTTCAAATTGACCGGGTTCGGATGGGCGCCTCGTTCCATGTGGTTCGCTCGCAACGGATGTGGCGCCGGGATTTCGAGCACGCAATCTTGCGTAGCCTCGACCGCTTTCCCCTCCTCAGCCCCATCGTAGAGCGGCTCCGCATCGCGAGGCTGGCCACCAACTACGAAATCTCCTGGGGCCATCTCCAAAGCAGCGCTCGGGTTATCAATTCGATCAACGAAATGGACGAGTTCCAGTCGCTGGACGCAGAGGTCTTGGAAGAAATGCGCGGCCGCTATGGCCGCTGGCGGCGCCACGCGCGCGAACAGCTCGACCGTATGTGGGAACATTTTCCCGAGTTCGTCGCCTCCATGCAGGAGCAGTTGGGCCGACGCCTGGTCATGTTGGCCGAATCGGAAGCCATCGAGGAGCACTCCGAACGCGGCACGCTTCCCAAGAGCATTGCCGAGGAAATGCAGCACGAAATCAGCCACGAACTCCGTTCGCTGCGGGGCCAGCTCTCGGCCAAGCTCAGAGTCGACCCCGCTGAATTGATGCGAAAAGTTCCCTTCTTCGCCTGCATACCCCACGATCACTTCGACGACCTGGCAAGACACCTGCACGCCCTCACCGTCTCAGAAGGCGAGGCGATCATTCGCCAAGGCGCCTTGGGAGATACGCTGTACTTCATTGCCCGGGGCGTTGTTCGGGTCACGCGGGAATCGAACGGAGCCACACAGGAATTGGCATCATTGATGGCGGGAGATTTCTTCGGTGAGATGGGCAGTCTGCACGGGGGGCCGCGTTCCGCCACCGCCTCGGCGGCTACGCCCTGTTCGCTATACGAATTGCGCCGCGCACAATTCGACAATCTCCTCGACAAGTATCCGGGGGTGCGCGAAGCGCTTGAACGGGCCGACGTCGAACGCCGCGCGAAACTGGATCAGGGGTGAACCCGCGTGGTCGGCGTCTCAAGGCCTTTCGGCTCGCGGGTGCCCGCGAGCCGGAGTACTGCCAGAATGCCCGTTTACACGAAGGGTGCTACTGTGCGTCTAAGACGGCGTTCCACTTAGCCAATTGGTCTGCCACGGACTCAAAAAATTCCGCCGTGTCCCCTTCGATGGTTACACTTTCGATCGTATCCCCGCCTGCAATGGCATTGACCACGTCTTGATCTTCGGGGCCAACCACTTCGCCCCAGACCGTGTGTTTTCCATCGAGATGCGGCGTCGGCCCATGCGTAATAAAGAACTGGCTTCCGTTCGTGCCGGGGCCGGCGTTTGCCATAGACAATATACCCGGTTTGTTGTGTTTCAATGATGCGTCGAACTCGTCTTGGAACTGATACCCCGGGCCACCCGTACCCGTACCGAGTGGGCAGCCGCCCTGGATCATGAAATTATCGATAACCCGGTGAAAGGTGAGCCCATCGTAGTATCCACGCTGCACCAGATTTACAAAACTCGCCACCGTAATAGGGGTTTCCTTGGCGAAGAGATTCAGCCGAATAGCCCCTTTGGATGTTACCATCGTTGCGCGCAATCCACCGTCAGTCATAGTATCTTCCTCAATCGTTTGTGTACGAGATTTAGCTTCATTTGAATCGTCTATTACGGTTGCCTTTGTGATGTAATCCAGATTGGGAAAATTCTTGCGCAGGTACACGTTTCCTTTGAATTGGACTTCAAATTGGTTTGGCAATTCCTTGTATTCACTGTTGATAGAATCCGCCACATCCATGCCTTCAACGACGATGCCAATGGGCGAGAATCCCAAACGATCAAGCCGACGGGCATTGTCATCCGAAAAATTGATGAAAAGCTGCGTCGTACGGGAATCCAAGTCATTGCCCTGCTGTGCAAAGGACACCGTGCCGCGGGTGTTCGCGTGCTCAACCGTGTCGCGCTTAATCGATTTCTTGCCCCATTTGGCCGAAACTGCCGGGTCGCCCGCGATGCCGAATTGGACCATGAAGTTGTCCAACACGCGGAAGAATGACGCGTCATCATAGACCCCCGCTTCCACCGCTGTTCTCAGATGCGCCGTCCCAATGGGTGCCCACTCCGGGTGGCACTCGATAATTATATCGCCTTTTGTGGTTTCCAGCTTTACGTGAAACACACCTTCTACTTCTTCGGACGTGGGCGGAGAAGTTACTTCCTCTTCCTGTTCTTCCTGTTGGGCGACGGCATCCTTCTCCGCCTGCTCCAGCTTCGCCGTCAGTTCATTCTGCTCCGCGAGCATCTTCGCTTCTAAGCGATCCGGAGCGAAGTGATTCATGACGACCATGATAGTGCCAAAGATCAACACCACGCCAAGGGTACGAGCTAATTTCTTCATCGTTCCATCCTCACAATTCTCTACCGTAAACAGAAAAGGTCAATCGCGGGCATAATAGCCTTTTCGTGAATTCCCTTCAATTAATTTCTCGTTCCCGGCGCTATATTAACTTTCCACATCGCCCTGTGGATATGACCCCAGCAGCTTGAGCTCGCTACAGTTTTCAGCGATTTGATCCAGTGCCTCGACCAAGTCCGGATCATCCACATGGCCGATGAGGTCGATGAAAAAGACATAGTCCCAGGCCCGCTTGCGCGAGGGGCGCGATTCAATCTTCGTCAGGTCGATTTTCTTCGTCGCCAGCGGGGCGATGAGGCCCTCAAGTGCGCCCACCCGGTTCTTCACCGAGACCAACAGCGAGGTCTTATCCTTACCCGTAGGCTTTGTATCTTGATCGCCAATCACCAAGAATCGCGTGTAGTTATGCGCCGCATCCTCGATGCGCTCGGCGACAATATCCAGGCCGTAGGGCTCGGCCGCGAGCGTACTGGCGATCGCGGCGGCCCCCTCCTCTTTCGAGGCAATGCGCGCGGCTTCGGCAGTGCTTGACGTATGAATGTGATCGGCGTGAGGTAAATTGGCCTGCAACCATTCGCGTGATTGATAGAAGGCCTGATCCTTCGAATAGATCCGTTTGATCTCTTCGACGGGATGTTTGGATAACAGGTTCTGTGTGATGTGGAGGAGCACCTCGTTAATGATCTTGAGGTTCGAGGTCATGAAGCGATCCAACGTATCGCTAACACCCCCGCCCATCGAACTCTCGACCGGGACAATCCCGTAGTCGAAACGGCCCCGTTCCACCTCCGTAAATACGTCGGCCAGTGTGTCCAGGGGATGAATCTCGGCGACGGCGCCAAAGATGCGGCGCGCGGCAAGTTCGCTGAAGGTGTGCCGCGGCCCGAGCAGCGCCACCGTCGTCGGCTTTTCCAGCGCCCGAATCGCGCCTATCACCTCGCGGTAGATGGCCTTCACCGCCGCCTCCGGCAGAGGGCCCTGGTTCATCTTCTTAAGCTTTTCGTAGACCAGTTTCTCGCGCTCGGGCACATAAATCGCCGCGTTCGTCGTCTGCTTTATTTTCCCAACCTCAAGGCCCGCCTTAGCCCGTTCGTTCAGCAGGTCGAGGATGCGTTCATCGAGGGAATCGATGGTCTTGCGAAGATCATCCAGGGTCACTTCCGTTTTCCTTCCAGTATTTCAAGGGGCGCGGCGCTTACCATAAATTGCCGCGACATGCCTGAGTCGAACCGTATGCGCACCTTAAGCTTCTTGCCGGAGCCGGAAGTATACATGACCGTGCCCTTCCCAAACGTGCCGTGGCGTACTTTGGCACCCATCCGAAGCTCGCCTTCGGCGGCCCGGGGCGCCGAAGGACGCGCCCTGCCCCGCGTTGCCGCCTCCTCCGAGGCAACCTTTTCCAATTGTCCCTCCGGGATTTCGTCGATGAAACGCGAGGGTGTGCGGTCACGCCCTTCGCCGAATACCACGCGGGTCTCCGCTCCCGAGAGCAACAGCGTCTTCCGGGCGCGGGTCATCGCAACATAACAGAGCCGGCGTTCCTCCTCCACATCTTCGTCGGATTCGGCGGCGATTCCATGAGGCAGATAGCCTTCCTCCATTCCGATTAAAAAGACGTTGTCGAATTCGAGCCCTTTCGCGCTGTGGCAGGTCATCAGGGCGACCGCCGGCGTTTCGTTCGAATAGCCTTCGGTGTCGCTGACGAGGGCGAGATCCTGGAGGAAGATTTCCAGCCCGCCTTCGTCCCGTTCATCAAATTCCGCGCACGAAGCGATAAATTCATCCACCACCTCGAGCCGCGCCCGAAAATCTTTTTCATCGCTGTGTTGCACGTAGTCCCGGTAACCCGTCGCCTCCAACACCGCTTCGAGTATCGACTCGACTGAATCGGACCCGGCCTTTAGCGCGAGCGTATCGATGAGGGCAACAAACGCGGCCGCGGCATTTCGCGCGCGCGCCGAGTGCGCCAAGTCCTCCGCCATCTCCCGCATTGCTTCGAGCATGGGAATGCCCCGCCGCTCGGAAATTGAATTCACTTCTTCCAGGGTCGTTCCGCCGATGCCGCGGGGCGGAATATTCACGATCCGGCGCAAGGATTCGCCGTCAACGGGATTGATCAGGATTCGCAAGTAGCACAGCAGATCCTTGATTTCCTTTCGGGCGAAAAATTTGATGCCGCCGACTACGATGTACGCCAGCCCCTTGCGCCGAAAAGCCTCCTCCATGGCCCGCGCCTGTCCATTGGTCCGGTAGAGGATGGCCGTGCTTCGAGGCTCGAAGCCCCGCTTCGCAATCGTATCCACGACCCAACGCGCCTCCGCGCCCCCATCGGCCACAAGGCAATAGCCCACCCGATCACCCCCTTCCTGATCGCTCCAGAGCGTCTTGCCGAGCCGCTCCACGTTGCAGGCCACCACCGCGTTGGCTGCGGCCAAGATCGCCTTCGTGCTCCGGTAGTTCTGCTCAAGCCGGAAGGTAGCCGCGCCGGGGAAGTCCTTCTCAAAATCTAGGATGTTCGTGATATCCGCGCCGCGCCAGGAATAGATGCTCTGGTCCTCATCCCCCACGACAAAGAGATTGCCCCCTTCGCCCGAAAGCTCCTTTGCGATGAGGTATTGCACCCGGTTCGTGTCCTGATATTCGTCCACCAGAATGTGCGTATAGCGGCGGCGGTATTTTTCCCGGACCTCGTCGTCCTCGCCAAACAGCTTGGCGGGCAGGCCCAGCAGGTCATCGAAATCCACTGCCCGCGCTTTTTCCAGCGCGTGGTGGTACTTCGGCCACAATTCGCGGAACACCGCATCCTCTTCGTTGAGGCTCTCCTCATCGCCCGGTTCTTCGGTTTCCTGTTTCAGGCGGCTGATCCAGGAGAGCGCTTCCCGAGGCGAGACCTTCGTCGATCCAGCCGACAACCCTTTCACCAGCCGCTTCATGAGCGACAACTGGTCACCGTCATCAAACACCGTGAAATTTTTGGGCCGTCCCAGGCGCTCCATCTCTCGGCGCAACACAAACAGGCCAAAGGAATGATACGTGCCGACCCAGGTGGCGAGCCGTTCGACGCCGAGGCGCGCGGCGATGCGGGACTTCATTTCAGCGGCTGCGCGATTGGTGAAGGTGAGCGCGAGGATATTGCGCGGATCGACGCCGCGTTCTTCTATCAGCCACACAATACGCTCGACGATAACGCGAGTCTTTCCGGAGCCCGCGCCCGCCAGCACGAGGGCTGGGCCATCACCCGCTGTAATCGCTTTCATCTGCGCTTCGTTCATCGTTGGCATAATTGAGTCAAGAATCCATGGTTTTGTAAAGAATATTCCCTGAGAACGGCGATACTAAGACACCGGGCGGAGAAATTCAACACCTTTCTATTGACCGAATTCATGGCCCGTGATATGATATTTTCGCTCCACATACCCAGAAATTCCGGAGGTGCGAATAATGATAGCCCGAAAAAAGAGCTCAGCGGGTTTTACGCTTATCGAATTACTCACCGTGATCGCCATCATCGGTATCCTTGCCGCCATGATTACGACCGGCGTGGTCGGGGCGATCGAACGGGCGAAACTTGCCAGCCTTCTGACTTCATTCAATGGGTTGCGCACCGTTCTCATCACCTACAGCGTCGACCACGCATCGTATCCGCCTGGGTACGGGTATGTGGACAAGAGCGCGTTCGTACAGAGGCTTGGACCTGGACAGATCTCTGCGGTCCAACGAATCTACCAACCGTATATGAGTTATTTTGACCCTTCAGAATTCCGAAACTTCGGTCTATACGATAACACCTTTGCCTTTGTGGGATCGGATACGGATGAAGATCAATTTCTCAGTCCGCTTGAGTTCTCGCC
>JAPYPO010000050.1 GCA_029937645.1 Candidatus Hydrogenedentota bacterium | reverse complement strand
CGAAGCGGGTTCTGACTCGCAATGACAGTAAGAGAGTGATTTCTTTAGGGCAAAACGATTACAACCTGTTAAGGGAATTTTCCATGTGGTCTTGGAACGAAGACCCGTCAAAGAAATTCCGCAATTCCGTGAAGGGCCAACAAGTTTGAAGGTGGCACCCGGGAGACTCTGCGTAGCTAGGCCTTTGACTTTGCCTTCGCCTTGGATTTTGCTTTCGATTTGGCCTTGGTCTTCCGCTTTGCTTTGGCTTTGGCCTTTTTCTTCTTGGCAGGCTTTTTCTTTCGCTTGGGCGCGTTGTCGATGAGGTCGAGCGCTTCGGCGAGTGTGACTTTCGCGGGATCTTTTCCTTTTGGAATGGTGGCGTTGACTTCGCCGTTGGAGACGTAGGCTCCGTAGCGGCCATCGATGACTTCTATTTTTCCGTCTGTGTTGGGGTCGTCGCCGAGGCTGGCTATGATTTTCTTGGTGGCACGGCGCGTCTTCTTGGGCTGGGCCAGGAGTTCCAGCGCGCGCTCGAAGGTGATGGTGTATACATCGTCGGTTTCTTCGAGGCTCCGGAATTCTTTGACCTGCTTAACGTAGGGTCCGAAGCGTCCGATCGCGGCGGAGACTTCTTCTTTCGCCTCGGGATGTTCACCCAAAACTCTGGGCAGCGAGAGGAGCTTGAGGGCCATGGGGAGATCGATATCGTCGCGTGTGATATCCCGGGGCAAGCTGGCGCGACGGGGCTTTTTATTCTCCTCAGTGACTTCTCCGAGTTGGAGGTAGGGGCCGAAGCGCCCGACTAAGGAATAGATTTTCTCGCCGCTCTCGGGATGGACCCCGATGGGCTCGTCGCCTTTGGCTCGTTCCTCCAGAAGCGCGACGGCTTTTTCCACGTCAAGATCTTCGAAGGTGAGGTCTTCGGGGATGCTGGCGGTGTTTCCCGCGCCGCCTTCGCCGCGTTGCACAAAGGGGGCGGTCTTGCCGGGGCGCACAACCCACTGTTGTCCCGTGTCAGGATCTTTGCCCAGGGCGATTACGGGAAATTCGATCTGAGGCAGTTTTTCTTCGATTTGCGACTCGAGGCCCTTGCCGAAGTCACCGTTGCCTCGATAGAAACCGTCCAGAAATTCAAGCTGCTTCTGTTGGCCGCTGGCGATGTTATCGAGGGCGTCTTCCATGCGGGCCGTGAATTTGAGATCGACATATTCGCTGAAGTGTTCACGAAGCATTTGGGTAGTCGCAATCGCTACGTAGGTTGGAACGAGCGCCTTGCCTTTCATCTCGACGTAGTGCCTCTGGATGGCGCTGATGGTCGGCGCATACGTAGACGGCCGCCCTATCCCCTCCTCTTCAAGACGCTGGATGAGCGAGGCCTCGGTAAAGCGCGCGCGTGGTTTCGTCTCGTGCCGAATCGGTTCGACCGCGACGAGGTCGATGGACCCGCTCCCTGCGGACGCGGATCCGTTGTCTTCCGCGCGGACTACGCTGTCGCCCTGTTTCACTCCGGGCAACACGGTGTCCTTCTGGCTCGAATCCGCCACGCGAAGAAACCCGGGAAATGTCACGACAGAACCGTTCGCGCGCAAGACGGCCGTGCCGCCGTCGATTTCGGTTTCGAATTCGATAGTGGTCTTCAGCAGTTGCGCATCCGCCATTTGACTGGCCAGGGTCCGGCGCCAGATGAGGCGGTACAGCTTCTTTGCGTCTTCGTCGAGATCCGAATATTTCGCCACTTCCTCAGGCGTCCGGCTGAGCTTCGTCGGGCGGATGGCTTCGTGCGCCTCCTGCGCCATTTTCGATTTCGTCGCGAAGGCGCGCACTTGGTGATACTCTTCGCCGAAGGTATTGATGATCACGCGGCGCGCTTCCGACAAGGCGTCCTTACTCAACGTGACCGAATCGGTACGCATGTAGGTGATAAGGCCTTCGCGGTCGCCGCCGCCGAGATTGACACCTTCGTACAAGCGCTGGGCGACGCTCATGGTGCGCTTGGGCGCGAAGCCCAACAGACCGCTGGCCGCCCGCTGGAGGGACGAGGTGATTAGCGGGGGATCAGGGCGCAACTTCGCCGGCTTTTGATCGACGCGCGCGGCGTTCCAGGGCGTATGCGTTTCGAGCATCGTTGCGGTCGAGCGGGCTTCGTCTTCCTGAAACCAACTCGTGTTGGATTTCGCGTTTAATGCGCCGGTCTCCGCATCGAAATCTTTTCCGGAAGCAAGACGCTTCCCGCCAACGGAAACGAGGCTGGCCGTGAATTCTTTTTCGTCCGCGGAGAGGCGCGCGTCGATGTCCCAATACTCCGCCTTCTTAAAGGCCCTTCGTTCCTCTTCGCGTTCTACGACGAGGCGCACGGCGGGACTTTGGACACGACCCGCAGCGAGGCGGGGCCGGATTTTTTTCCACAATACGGGCGACAAGGAGTACCCGAAGAGGCGGTCGAGAACGCGGCGGCTTTCCTGCGCACGGACGAGTTCCATATCCACATCTCTTGGATTGGCGATGGCCTCGTCGATGGCGGCTTGGGTAATTTCGTGGAATACAATTCGCCGCACGGGGACTTTGGGCTTGAGGATTTCGAGCAGATGCCAACTGATGGCCTCGCCTTCGCGGTCCTCATCTGTGGCGAGAATGATCTCTTCAGCGCCTTTCACCAGCTTTTTGAGCTCACTAATTCTTTTCTTATTGTTCGGGTCGCTGGACACGACATAGATGGGCGCGTACCCGTTATCTACGTCAACGGCAAGGCGGGCCCATTTTTCCTTCTTGAGTTTGGCCGGAATTTCGTCGGCAGAACTTGGAAGATCGCGAATGTGGCCGTAGCTTGCGACAACTTTATATCCCTTGCCAAGAAATTTTTCAATGGTCTTGGCTTTAGCGGGGGACTCAACAATGACAAGTTTCACCGGTATTTTGTTTCCTCTTTGTTAGGGGCGGCGGCCTGAGCGGGTGCGCTTCCCTGATAATGCAACGACGCCACACCCTGAGAAAGGGTGGGCGCCGGAATCTAAATGAGACAGGTATTAGTGCCGAGTTTCGGTGTTGCCTTCCATGACATTGAAAATGGTCTGTTGCGATTCTACGTCACGATTTGCGCACACAATCCAACTGACCAGGTAGTCGAGTTCGCTAAGGCCGACGGTGCCTTCGAATTGGTCTAAGCGCTCCAGAATATACTCGCGCTCCGTGGTATCGATCACATCGTAAAGCTCGAGCCGGACCAATGCGTCACGGGCCTCGGGGGTCAATTTATAGGCCTCGTAGGGGGACAAGAGGCGAACTTGACCTGGGCCACGCTCGCGCACGGGCGTGGCGGACGAAAACCGGGGCCCGACCAACTTCATGGCGGCGTCGATATCGCCTTTGGCGTAGCCCTCCAGTACCAGCCATGTGCGAATCCCTTTTTCTGAAGGCAAATCGCCTGACCGATCTTGGATCTTCTGAAGAATCACGTCAACGAGTTCAAGTAGGGACTGCTTCATGCGCTATTCCGCCGCTCAACGACTGATGCCTTCCGGCGTAATGAGCAAATCATGGGTATATTGTAGGAGCGTAGAAGCGTCGTGTCAACCCGGAGCGTTCCAGGCCCATTTTTAGGGGGATTTATTCGGTAATTCGGTCGAATATGGGGAGGGCGGCAGATTTAAACTGATTCAATGTGGGGATTCTACGTGGGAATCCCTATATTCCGACCTTCATCTTTTCGCATCGAGTTGTTCGTGGTTCGCGCTATTTCGGATGCGAATGGCAACGATTAAATACTTGACATAATTTACAAATTATGATAAATTTACGCTCGATATACCATATATTGACACTCTTTCTTTAAGGCACACAAGAAATGGTTAGGTCTGAAGCTAGCCACGGGTCACTTATTGGCAATATTACAGGTGGCTATCAGGTCGACGAGCTTATCGGGCGTGGGGCGATGGGGACGGTGTATCTTGCGCACGACCCAAATCTTGGCCGCCGGGTGGCGCTAAAGGTTCTGCTTGGAAGCCTGGCCCGCACTCCATCCATCGTAAAGCAATTTGAGAGAGAAGCCCTGGCGGCGGCTCCGCTCAATCATCCAGGAATCGTGCGTGTGTATTCTGCGGGCACGGACAAGGGTACGCCGTACATCGCGATGGAGTTTGTCGATGGTGAACCGCTCGACGCGTTTCTCAGGCGCAAGGGGCGTCTTTCTTGGCAGCACGCGACCCACATCGCGGGGCAAGTGGCCCTGGCGCTCCAATGCGCCCACGAAAATGGGGTGGTCCATCGCGACGTGAAACCTTCGAACATCATGCTCGACCGAAATGGGCGTGTGCGGCTGGCGGATTTTGGCATCGCAAAGGCGCAGTGGGAAGATGGCTCGGAATCGCCTGGGCCAATGGTAATCGGAACCCCGCAGTATATGTCGCCGGAACAGGTGTCGGGCTCGGACGCGGGGCCTTCCAGCGATCTCTTTTCTCTCGGGGTGACCCTCTTCGAAATGATCGCCGGACGGACACCCTTCCATGGCGACTCTGCGGTCTCCCTGGCACAAAGCATCTCGAATGACACACCGCAACGGCTGGACGTGCTGGTCCCCGGGGTGCCGGATGACGTGGCGCGGTTTGTGGCCTATCTGTTGGAGAAAAACTTCGACGACCGGCCCTCGAATGCGACCGTAGCGGTCGCGCTGATCACACGGCTTCACGCGCAGCAAGGCGGGCGGTCGGCGCTGCCGGAAGCGCTAACGAATTTCATCAAACAAGAGGCCATACCGCGACCGTTCAGCGCTGTTAGAAGTCGTCACGCCCGCGGCACCGACGCGCGAGGGCTGTTCGGCAGCTTTCGGAACGCCATGGTCCCGGCGGGCCTGCTCCTGCTATTCATTCTGTCGGCGGGCGTCCACCCGCTCCACACCTATCTTCGCCGCATGGAACTGCCCGTTTCGGCGCGAGCACTTACGCAACCGAACATGGAACGCGCCGCAAGCGACGACCCGGGCATGGTCCGTCTTAATCTGGGCGGCTACGCGGTGCGCTCACTGCGCTGGACGGAGGACGGCTCCCGGCTGTTAGCGGTGGCGCAAGGCCTCGAAGGGACTCTGACGGAACGTGGGCGCGGCGTACTGTCTATCGAGCCGGATACCGGCCACATGACCAGCCTGCGGGCGCCCAAAGGCCCCTCGATGGATGCAGGATATTGGGATGCACAGCCCGGGGGCTTTAGTCTTTTTGGTCTGCCGAACACGCCGCAAGACTCGGATCTGAGTAACGCGATTCTGATTCATGCGGCGGCGGATTCGGGCCAATCGGTATTTGCGCTTGTACAGCGTTGGAATGACGCGGTGCCCAATCCGAAAGTCCTCGTCGAGACACCGAATTTTGCGTGGGAGGCACCCGGCGGCGGCCCATGGGAAGAGGCGCGGACCGGTCAACTGATCGCATCACCCGATGGCCATTCGTTATGCGCCGCGCTGTACGATATCGACTTTGGCGGGTATTACCTTGTGGAACGGGACACGCGGCAGCCTGATTTCTCTGAGGCGACGGGCTCGCGGCGTACATCGCCCGGCATCAATGTCGACCCGAAGTCTGTCCGTTATTCTCCCGATGGGGTGAAAATCGCTTTCGTGGGCACGTCGCAGGGCGGGGCCCAACGGGAACTACGGCTGCTCTATTCGGATGCGGAAGAATTGGACGGTCGCCTCCTCGCTACGGGCTTGGCGTCAGACACCTTCGCATTTGGTCCGGATGGCCGCCGAATTGCCGCGATCACTGAGTCGGCAGATGGCGGCGCACCGGAGGTCGTTATTATCGATATTTATCGGGGCGAGATCGTCGCGCGACTGGGCAAGGGCACTCTTTCACCGGAGTGTTGGGCGCCATCTGGGAACTACTTGATTGTGGCGCGGCCGCCGGTTAGCCCTGAAGGCCGAAGCCAGTTGTGGGCGGTGTCGCCCACGGATCCGTCGCAGCAGTATCAGGTGACCAACCAGCCGAATGGCGTTACAACGCCCTATGCGCTCTCTCGCGATGGTGAAAGACTGGCCGCAACCGTTGGGCTGGCCACTCCGTTGGGCGCGGACCTTTCTCCGGCGATTGTCTTTATTCGGATTGGAGAGATAGCCGTCAGGCCTGCGGCGTAGGGGTCTTTGGCGGGTAGCGTGAAGGGACAATAGGAGTTTCATGGAATCACACGGCAATACAGCGCGGAAGAATGCGCGCTTCGGCGACTACGAAATCGTCGCGACGATCGGCGAAGGCGGAATGGGCATCGTCTACCGCGCCCTCGAACCCGCGCTGGGACGCTATGTCGCGGTCAAGGTGCTCAAGGATGACCTGTGCGGCCATCAAACTCTTCTGGCCCGCTTCGAACGCGAGGGGCAGGCGGTCGCCAGCCTGAACCACCCGAACATTGTTCACATTTATTCCGTGGGTGCGGTGGAGGGGATTCCGTATATCGCGATGGAGTTTGTGGACGGCGAATCGCTGGCCGATATTCTGCAACGCAACGACCGCATGAATCACGATCAACACATGGGTTGGCGGCAGGCGCTGCACATCGCGGAACAGGTCGCCGGGGCCTTGGCGGCTGCGCATCAGGGAATGATCATCCATCGCGACATTAAGCCGGGCAATATCCTGATAGACCGAGCGGGGAAAGCGTACGTCACCGATTTCGGTATCGCGAAAGTTCTCACAGCGGAAACGCAGCTCACCCTGGATGGCGCGCGCTTGGGCACGCCTCAGTACATGTCGCCGGAGCGCTGCACGGGGAATACGGTCACGGCGTCGAGCGACATCTACTCGCTGGGGATTCTGGTATTTCAGTTGATCACCGGTCGCCTCCCTTACGAAGGCCCTACGCCGGTCTCGCTGGTTCAAAAAATAGTCTCGGATCCGCCGGCTCGCATCCGCGACTTTCAACCGGAAGTTCCCGAAGCGGTGGAACGGCTCGTCGCCTATATGATCGAGAAGAACCCGAAGAACCGGCCCCCTGACGCCGCGTACTTGGTGCGGACGATCCAGCGGGTCCGCGCGGGGAAAGGCTTAACGGAAGACCCATCGGGCCTGGAGGGCGCCCTGAAGGATTTTCGGGGATCCCTCCCCACTCCGACGCCTCAACCTTCGCCCCTGGCGGGCAAGCGGCTATTGCCCCATACGTCACGCTTTGACGCCTTTTCGAGCCGCTGGCAACGCATCTCTACGCGGTGGCAGGTGGCGTTGGCCTGCGCGCTTGTTCTTGCCGTGGGGATTTTCTTGGGCGAGTCGGGTAGCGCGATGCTTTCCCGCGGTTACATGCTCGACATTGAGCCTCAGTCTCAAGCGGACTTGCGCAACTGGCGGCAGCCCCCACAGGTGGCCGCGTTCGAGAATGAATCGCCCGGCGTGGTCATCACCCCTATCAATCTCTCGGAATTTGAACTCACCGATGCGGTGTGGCTCGGCGACGGTGCGCTGGTAGCGGAACTGCGTGGAGCGGATCGGAGCCCGCGTGCCGGTCAGGCATCTTTTGTGCGCGTGGACCTCGCGACACGGAGCGCTTCATTGGCGATGCTGCCTATCCCATCCCGGGGTGGTCGTTCGTACTTGCGGCTGCTGTCGGCGTCGCGCGGCCTAGCCAGCGACGGCTTTGTATTCCAGTTCGGCGAGACAAACCCGGAATTGCTTTCTTTAGGCAAGAGGGCCGACCGACGGTTGGTCAAACCATTTCTTACCATGCCCGCATCCACCGCCACCGCCCTTTCCCCCCGCCAGCTGGATGGCTTCGCGCTGAAGCCGGATGGCGTCGGCGCGGCGATGGGGATTTCGGCCACGGGCGATCCCGATTCCTGGATCCTGACGGAGCAGTCTGTACGAACCCACTCTCTCGTCGAACTCTCCAGCGCCTGCGCTAGAATTCCCTGGATTGAATATTCCCGGGACGGAGTGAACGTGTTCTTTATCCGTGAGTCAGACGACGGGCGAGCCCTCTGGCGTAGCGAATCCGGAAACGCACATGGAGAAGCCCGCCTTGTTCATAGGGGACAGTTCGAGGTGTATGCGGATGCGCTCAGCGGGGATGGTTCCAGCGTAATCGTCACTTCGCACGCATCGATGAATCGAACGGTACTGCAGCTTCTCGATAGCGATACCGGCGCGGTGATCTCGGATCTCGGGGATGGCGAGAAGGGAGCCTGGCACCCTTCGGGCACCTATGTGGTCGCGATAGCGGCAGACGTGAAGGGGTCGTCTCAGCTATGGGCCATCTCTGCAGCACCGCCCCACGAACGGCGACAGCTTACCTTTCTCAACGAAGGCGTCGCCCACGCGCTCGGGGTTTCGAGGGATGGCGCACATGCGTTTTCAAACCTGACGGAACGAAACCGGCCCACGCTCGTGATTGCCGATCTGCCGGAGTCCTTTTAGGCACAAGAGATCACGACCGAGGCGTGCCATCTACTGATACAGACGGCGACTTGTCCCGAAGGGACAACGGGTTGTAGCCGGGGGGATGAGCGAAGCGATTCCCCCGGTCACCGTTCGGCACTCAAATTTTCTCCGAAGGAGAAACGGAGGAGGAGATCTCAACGCGGGCATCATTGCCTTGCCGACGACCCGCGTTATCGATGAGATCCTAAAGGCAAACTGAGCATAAGTCTACCCACCGGGTGGGCAATAGTCGCCGCATCCTCTTCGAGGAAGTTTATCTGGAGAGGCTCTGACCGGGGGAATCGCGTTGCTCATCCCCCGGCTACATGCCGCTGCCCCTTCGGGACAGAAGCTCTTCCCGAACATTCAGCGTGACGTGTTAAGGACAGAATTTTTTGGGTGGATGTAATGCGCGCGGGGCTACGGCTGGATGAAATCGCCGATGACATCGAGCAGGTTCAGATCGCCCCCCATGAGGATGGTATCGGCGATATGACCCCAGAGGGAACCCTGAAACCCGGACACGGTATCGGAAAGCAGGGTTTCTGTGACATCCTCGAAGTAGGTGGTCACTTCGGAAACGATGTTGGAGGTCACGCCCAAGAGTTGTTCTATGGTTTCGGGATTGTCCAGGAATTCGCCGATACTTTCGAGGGAGGCTGTGGCGACATCGGTAACGGCCGCCGCAGTATTGCGTTCCTGCGCGAGGACGGCTCCGTTGTCAACTTGCATGCCCAGGTTGGCGACGGATTGGTAGATCGCCGCGGCCGTTTCTTCGTCTCCGTCTATCCGCGCTTCTTCGCCATAGTCAATGAGGTTGCTTGCGAGGTTGGATATATCGTCCATCTCCAGGATGCCGGCGGTAAGCGATGAAAGCAGGTGCGCCACCTCTGGGTCGATGCCGCTCGCGAGCATATATTGCTCGCGATCTTGGGCGCCTTCGAGGGGATAGGTTGTGAGGGATTCCATCGCTGAGGCCACGCGAAGCGATTCCAATCCGGCTTCGGTTTCACCCATGGCAAAGAGTCGTTCCGCATCGAGATAGGCCCAATAGGCGTTCTTGGGCGCTAGATCGCGGAGTTCAGTTATTTGCTCTAAGGCTTGCGCCTCTGTCGCGGGATCACCGGAGTAGGATTGGGCAAGCCGTGCGCGAAGGTAGGGGCTCTCGGGGTTGCGGCCCACGGCTTCAAATAGAGCCTGTGCGCCCTCGGGCCCGTCCACGATTTGCGCGGCGGCTACTCGAGCCTCGGGCGAAGTTTCGGCGTCGGCGAGAATTTCTGAGGCCTGTTCACGGTTGATTTCCGCAAGCGCAAGCAGGCGTTCCATTCCGCTGAGATTATCCGAAGTAAGCGAGGCTACGTATGCCTGCGTTACGTCATTGCGCGTCAAGGAGCCGCGCCCCGAATCGGGGGAATCCTCCGGTCGCACCTCTGGAAAGATGCGAAGCGGTAGCGGCCGGGTCTGGCGCAGTGGAATCTCGATGGCCGTATCGGGGGTATTAATCGCCACGTCAACCGGTGGAGCAACCTCTACGGAATCATCGTCGGGGGAACCGGGTGTGGATCGCTGCGCGATACCCTCGTTTTGTAGATCGCCGTCCGACGAAAAATCGGGCCCAAACGCCAGCCAGCCGGCAGCGACCAGCACCACGGCTGCCGCGGCTACGGCAGTCCAGCTCCACATCGAAACATGTGTGTGTCGAGTAGAAACATGTGTGCGGGGTTTTGTGATGGGCACCACGGTATCGGGTTTGTGGGACGCGGCGGGCAGCTTGCTCATGACGGAGGCTACGATATCGATTTCGGGGAGGTTCGAGACGAGTTCATCGCCGATGAACTCTAGGTCGGCGCTGATCTGTAGAATCCATTCGTATTCGCCTTGGCACGCGGGGCAGGCACCTGCATGCGCTTTTAGCGTAGCGAGGCCGGATTCCTCGATAGAGCCATCGATTAGTTGGTCTAGGGCTTCTCGATAGCTATGGCAATTGTTGTCGTTCATAGGTCACTTTTTCGATCTTGGTATGCTTTGCGCAAGGAGTTCAGTGCGCGGTGCAATTTGGTCCGCACCGCCCCTTCCGTACTCCCGACAATTTCTGCAATTTCTCGCGCGGACATGCGCTGAAAGAAGCGCAACGTAATAATTTCGCGCGCTTCGTCTTTGAGCGTATGCAACGCCTCGTCCAATAGTTCCCGTCGCTC
Source organism: Candidatus Hydrogenedentota bacterium (assembly GCA_029937645.1). Taxonomy (GTDB): domain Bacteria; phylum Hydrogenedentota; class Hydrogenedentia; order Hydrogenedentales; genus JAPYPO01. The sequence continues at coordinate 5,354 of JAPYPO010000050.1, read as the reverse complement.
GCCGGACATGGCGAACTCGGCTGGCGATTCTTCCGCCGTGGTCATCAATCGGCCCGGATCGACTCGGGCGCTGGCGGTGTACTCTTCCAGCGAGTCCATGGGAACCGTCTTCTTACGTTTCAACTCGTTCAAGCACAGGTTTCGAGCTATGCAAAGGATCCAGGGTCGAAATTTTCTCGACGGGTCGAAGCGGCCACACGCGGTAAACACGCGAATGAACGTTTCCTGGGCCATATCTTTGGCGCGTTCGGCGTCCTTCAAGTAATGAAGGCAGAAGCGAAAGATATCCTGCTGGTAGCGCTCCATCAGGCCCTCGAGAGCGTCCTGCTCTCCAGCGGCCAGCCGCGCCATCAGGCTCTCATCTGACGTTTCTACGCCGCTCACACGTTGCTCCGAGACTGCCGATAGGCGACCCGGCCGTAACGCTGTGGGCGCGGATTGGTCAATACCTGCGCTCTATTAATCATACAATCGAGTATCCGTTTCGTCACGGGCTTTATAGAGTTTCGTGAACCCTTCGGCGGAACCAGATGAAGTTAAGGCATTATAACAAAATGACTTACAACAGCGGATACTTAAACTGACGGTCGGCATCAGCGGCCGGGCTGTCTGCTTGGGGTGAAGCGCTTAAAACCTGGAACGATGGCCGGTGGCGCTGTCTTCCTTTGCAATCCCATGGCCGAAATTGTCCGCTCGGCATTGACGCATGCGTCTAATACGGCATTGGCTGCCGGTCCTCTCGGCGCTATATCGCTCGGGCGGACGGCCATCGCAGCAACGCGGTCGGAAGCCGCGAGGAGTCCCGCTAACGCTGCGGATGAATTGGGATTCGCCATCATGCGCTGTCGGAGATCGTTCAGGCTAGGCCGAAATTTGGACGACAGCCAGGCTTCTGTCTGATCGGAATTCGGGGCTTCGCTTCGCGGCACTTCGGATAGGTATTTTCCGGTCAGGCGAAGCAGTTCGTTGGAGAATTGCCGAATCTGCGTCGCCTGGCCAAGGTTGGGACTGGAGCTTTGCAGGGAGGGTTGTCTCTCGAGGGTGGACAGGACGAAGGTGAAGCTCGCCGCCATCGTCAAACCGCAGGCCCCAAATACCGCGAGCCAATATACGAAACGCTTGGACAGATCGCACCTCCATGGCGGGGTTCTACAGCGCTACTTAAAGAAATACTTCCATGCGATTGTATACGATGGCCCCTCGAAATCCTGCTTTTCGTCGGCGAAGAAATTGTAGCCGGCGTCGAATCCGATTTGTGTCCGCGGAGTCAGGGGAACATCCAGTCCCGCACGCGGGCTGATGCTTGGGATCGTCCATGCGTCCTCCAGCTCAAGGTTCACGATATTGGGGAGTGGTTTGAAACCAACTTTGATTTTCGCATTGTACGTGGCGTAAGTCCAGGTCAGGCTTAGGCCCACCATGGGACGCGCCGCCCGAAGCCGTTCGACCAGCCCGTGAAATTTCTTTCGATCGGGTGTCGTGAAGGGATAGAAGTCGAGGCTGGCACCCGCGAACAGGGCTCCCCGCTGAATCTCAAAATCTGTATGGAGGGGCAATCGAAACCGGCTGGCATCGTTGGCCTTCGTCCGAACTTTTCCGACGGTGTATCCCCCCTGAAACGAAAGCACCCAACGATCGGAGAGCACGCGCCCGAACCCTAGGTGCGGCGGCCACAGCCGGCCCTTGTCGCGCAGCCCGCCGACCGTTCGCACGTCGTCGAAACCGGGCGCCAGCAAGCGCATGGCCGGATTGAAGAGGGTCTCGATGGGTTTTTCGCTCTCCATTTTGGGGTAGACGTTGACGGCGGCGATCTTGAAAAACCATTTTGAGGGAAGCGGCTCGGGGGCGCTTACCGCATGGCCGCTTACCTCATGGCCGAATCCGTCACCGAGCCTAAGCTGTCTAGGCTCGGGCTCTTGTTGCCAGACGGCATTGTCCACATCGGCAGCGGCGGCGATTTGGCTAAGCCCTATGGCGAGTGCGAATAACCGCACTGGGACGAGTGTGAATAACCGCACTAGGGCACCGCTTTTTTGTGGGGGGCGTTCGTAGTTACTTCGACCGATTTGGCGCAAGGCTCACACAAGGTTTCCAGCGACTGCCGCGCGCGCGGGTTCCGCCGTTTCGACTGGAAGTACTCCTCCGTGAGGCGGACGGAGAGGCTCGGTTCGTATGTATCGTATCGTGTGAATCGCGCTTGAACCATTGGCGAGCGGATGGCTTCGCAATACTCGCGCTTGACCAGGGGGAGGACATTTTTCCTTCGTAGCGCCCAGTAGTGAGAGTGGTTGTAGGATTCGTCGAAGCCGGGGGTGATGTAGGGGAGGATGTTGATCGCGCGAAGAATCTTCCACTCGCCGTCTTCGCGTTCGAAGAACGGGGACTCGGCCGAAGCGAGGTCGAGCGCAAGGAGAAAGCCTTGAAAATTTGCTTCGAGATCTCCCGTGGAAAAAATTCCGTCTACGAGCATGCCAACAAATCCTTGCTCCTGGGATATGCCAACACGGACCACGCGTTCCAGGGCCTCGTTGTGATCCGCCCCGGCGTCTCGAAACCGGGTATACGAGAGAAAGTACCGCCGGCCAAACCCGAAGAAGTGGCTTATTTTGTCGATGCCGAGGTAGACGTCGCCGATTCGAATCGTGCGGGCCATCGGCAGGATGTAGGGGAAAGAATGGTGTCGGTAGATGCTCATGTTTTGATATTGAAAATAGGAGACGGAGGTATCGGGGAAGCGGTCGATCTTTGGAGAGCCTTCAAGCCATTTCCGGATTCGCGGGGAGAGCATGCCTCGGAATACGAAACTGAAGAACTCGACGGTCAGCTCCTCGCGGGTCCGGGGCGGGCGCTTTCGTTCGTTCATCCGGGCCACGAAGATGTGGAGGTCTTCGTTCAAGCGTTCGTTTACGGGTCCAGCGCTATCCTGTAGCTCGATGCTCCAGGTGAGGAACTGGTCTGTCTCGCCCGGCCACGCGGCGCCTGTTGTCGAAAGAAGCGTCACGACAAGGGCAAGGCTTATTTTACGCATATCAATATAGTTGGGCAACACGGGTTGATCCTTGGAGCTAAATGCGGCCACTCTCAAACGCTCACGGCGACACATCATGAGGAAATAGCCCGGTAGGATTCAAGCGTACAAATGGGGCGCGCCAGAGTTTCACCGGCTCGCGGATACGCTTGCCCTCCCGCAGGATCGCTCCCCGATGGGCCAGCGTACTGGCGATCCGATGGGCGTCAGGGTCTTATGCATGAACAGGTTAGAGCCATTACGTCACAGCTCGGCGCCACAGTATTTACAGTGCGCCGCGTCGGACTCATGGCCTTCTTTGCTGCACTCGCCGCAGATTCTTGTACTAAATTCGCCACGGCCATAGCGGGTTATTTCGGCGGTAACGATCCCGGTCGGGACGGCCAGGATGCAGTATCCCAGTATCATCACGAAGGAGGCCAGAGCCCTTCCGAGGTCGGTATGAGGTGCCACGTCGCCGTAGCCGACGGTGGTGATTGTGACGATTGCCCAGTAGATGCTTCGAGGGATGCTGCTGAATCCGTTGTCTCCCCCTTCGATGACGTACATGAGGGAACCAAGGATGACGACCAACGAGGCGACACCGAATAGAAAGACGATAATTTTTCGGCGGCTGGCGCGCAGGGCTTTCATGAGGGTATCGGCTTCGCGGACGTACTTGACGAATTTGAGTATGCGGAATATACGCAAGACGCGGAGGATTCGGATTACTAGCATGTATTGCGTGCCCGGAAAAAAGAGGCTGATGAAGGTGGGAAGCACGGACAGCAGATCGACGATGCCGAAGAAGCTGGTGGCGTATTTGATGGGTTTCCCGATGCACCACAGCCTGATGATGTACTCGAAGGTGAATATGGCGGTGAACGCCCATTCGAGAATGTACAAGGGCTGTCCGTAGGAGTTATGAATGGTGCCCACGCTGTCGAGCATGACGGCGAGGACGCTTAGCGCGATCACGATGATGAGGGTGACGTCGAAATGCCTGCCCGCAGGGGTATCGGCCTCGAAAATAATGTCACGCACCTTCTCGCGGAAAGAGACGGGCGGATCGGATTGGTCGTTCACGTGAGTACCCTCTTGCCTAGCAAATAGATCGGCGGCCTAGCAGGGCGCAGTATACCGCGAAACCGGGGTCGGATCGGAACCGGGGGGAGGTCAGGTTTCCGGACGGCTGGTTTTCGGTTGCGCGGCTGGAATGGCGAAGGGTGTTGTGCTAACGTGGCGGGGTGTTTTCGGTTGAGGACAGCCATCTGGGTAAATCGCAACAACCCATGGATCTTCCGATGGTGTTGATCTGAGGGAATGAGAGGAGTATCCGTTATGTTTTCGAGAATTCTGGATCAAGGCACTGCGACCGCACTGCTCCTGGTGATCGCTTTTTTGCCGCTGATGGCCGCGCCGGCTCACGCTGAGGCGATTGAGGTAGAGGGATTCCCGACGTTGGCGCGCGAAGCAGTAACGTTCTGGAGTGATGGTACGCGCATCGCCGGCGACCTGACGTATCCCAAAGACATGGCGGATGAAACGAAGCTGCCGGTGATCGTTTTATGCCATGGCTGGGGTGGAAGAAAGAGTCACCTGAATACGGAAATCGCCCCTGGTTTCGCGAAAGAAGGCTTCATCGTGTTGGCGTTCGACTACCGGGGATGGGGCGAGAGCGATAGCCGCTTGGTTGTGCTGGGCGAGATGCCGAAGCCGAACGCGGATGGAACGGTCACGGTGAAAGCGCAAGCCATCCGCCAGTTGGTGTCCCCCTTTGACCAGCAGGAAGATATCGATGCGGCCATCACGTTCATGCAAGACCAGCCGGGCGCGGATAAGAATCGCATCGGCATATGGGGATCAAGCTTTGGGGGCGGCCATGTCATTTGGCGCGCGGCGCATGATACGCGGGTGAAGTGTGTCGTGGCGCAGGTCGGCGCCATGGGCTTTAATGAGCAATGGGTGGCGGGCATGAAAACCCGCGGCGTCGATGTTGTGCAGAATAACATTGACCGTGTCCGCGGCACGTTGCCGCCTGTCCCTCAGGGCGAGGACACCATCGAGGGCCTTCGCGGGACGCCGCACAACGAACAGTTTATGACGTGGGATCCTAGAGATTCTATCCAAAAGATTACGGTTCCGACACTTATGATTGACGCGTCGGAAGAGCACTATTTTGACATACGCGAGAACTCGGGATACATTTACGAACAACTGAAGGGCAAAATTACTATCGAGTATCATGTGCTCGACGGAATTACGCATTACGGGGTGTACACGGGCGAACCCCTAGAGCATTTTAACTTTTTATAGCTACGTTGCAATGTCGAAAAAATCCTTGGGT
>JAPYPO010000049.1 GCA_029937645.1 Candidatus Hydrogenedentota bacterium | reverse complement strand
GAGTAATGCATGAGAATACTCATCGTTGAAGATGATTTCACGAGTAGAAAGCTCCTGAACGCCCTACTCGCCCCTATCGGAGATTGCGATATTGCCGTGAATGGGGTCGAGGCGGTGGAGGCCGTGCGCCTGGCCGTCGAGGAAGATCGCCCCTATCAACTCATTTGCCTGGATATCATGATGCCCAAGCTGGACGGACACGAAGCCCTGGAGAAAATCCGAAGCCTCGAAGACGCGAAAGGCCTCCAGGGAGGAGACGGCGCGAAAATTATCATGACGACCGCCCTGGGCGATTCGCAGAACATTCTGCAGGCGTTCCGGTCTCAATGTGAGGGGTATCTCATCAAGCCCATCGACGCGGGGAAACTGCATGAACTCTTAAGAAGCATTGGACTCATGGAGGGTTCGGCCTCATGAAGGTCGTCATCGCCGATGATGATGTCACGACGAGGGCCCTTTTAGTGGGGCTGCTTAGCAAGTGGGGGTTCGATACGGTCGCCGCAAAAAACGGCGAGGACGCCTGGCGCAACCTCAAACTGGAGGTTAACCCGTGTGTCGCGTTGCTCGATTGGCTCATGCCTGGAATGAGCGGGATTGATGTGTGCCGAAAGCTTGGCCAACGCCCGCACGGTCCATTCGTGTACGCCATACTTCTGACGAGTAAGGGCGGGCAAGACGACAAAATTCACGGCCTTACTGCTGGCGCCCACGCGTTCATCACCAAGCCCTTTGATCCAGATGAGCTACAAACCTGTCTGCGCGTGGCGCAACGGGTCCTCGAATACGAAGCCGAATTGCGTATCAAGAACCAGCGCCTACAGGGCTACGCGGAACGGATGGAGCAGTTCGCTGAGGCCAGAGCCCAGCAGCTGGTGCATGCCGACCGCATGGCGACGCTTGGGCTACTGTCTGCGGGGGTTGCCCATGAAATAAACAACCCCGCCACTTTTATCGCGGGAAATGTGCAGGACCTGGAGACCGCGTGGGATCTCGTCGGCCCACGGGTCCGCCAAGATCCAAGCGACACCGGCAAAGAGGCGGACCAATTGGCCTTCGTTCTGAGGGAGGTTCCGAAGATGCTGGCAGGCATTCGGGAGGGGGTCGAACGGATAGCCCGCATCACCGACGGCCTCAAGGGCTATGCCCGGCGTGGCCACGAAACTGAGGCCCCATTTTCGATCAACGAGTGCATCAACAAGTCCTTGGAACTCTGCCACAATTCCCTTAAGCATAGCGTCAAGGTCAAGACGAAGCTCGGCGACAATATGCCAGACGTACTCGGCGCCGCGCAGGAGGTCGAGCAAGTGTTCGTGAATCTATTCATAAACGCGGCCCAAGCCATGAAGGGGCGCGGCGGTGCTTCGTTACGTATTTGTACACAGCAAGTCGATTCCACCATCCGTATCGAAATCGAAGATAGCGGCCCGGGATTTTCGAAAAATGCGCTGGAGCAAATCTTCAACCCCTTCTTCACGACAAAAAAACAGGGCGAGGGCACCGGTCTCGGCCTCTCCATATCTGAAGGAATCATCGAGGCGCACCGAGGAACCATCTTAGCATCCAACGCATCTGCGGGCGGCGCCCGCTTCGTCATTACCGTGCCCACACATCTGGAAGGCGATTCGTCAACCAGAAAATATAGTGATAACGAACTGAGGGAAGGCCATGAAACAACAATTATTGATTGTAGATGACGAAAGCGAAATTCGCGATATGTTGTCGCGCCACTTCCGCTTTGCAGGCTACGAGGTGGAGTCTGCTGCGAACGGGCGGCAGGCACTCGAAATCCTGTCGAGAATTCCGATCAAGGTGGTGATCAGCGATATTAAGATGCCCGAGATGGACGGGATTTCGATGCTGGCCGAAATTCGAAACCACTATCCCATGATTCACGCCATCATGATCACAGGCTACGTGACGCTTGAAAACGCGCTTGCCTGCATGAGGAATCAAGCCGATACGGTCATTTTCAAACCCCTTAATGACTTGACCGAACTTGATACTGCTGTCGTCAAGGCCTTTGACGACTTGAAGCATTGGGAGTCGAAACTCTTGGCGCTACGGGGCATGAAATTGACGGCGAACCCTGTCTAATGCGCGGCGAGGTTCATCGGCACATCGCAATCTAAAAGTGAGACCGGTAGGGCGCATTGAATCCGTCCACGGCAGAGGACATTTGGAGAAATCATGTGGACATTCTAGTATCCGAAGATGACCCAACCACAAGAGCGATACTGAACGCACTCCTCAAGAAATGGGGCCACAATACCGTCGTCACCAACGACGGAGAGGAAGCCTGGCAGCGGCTGCAACAGGAGTCGCCCCCACGGCTATTGCTCCTCGACTGGATGATGCCGAAGATGGACGGTATAGAGGTTTGCCAGCGCGTCCGAGATGCGGCTAAGGAGGAGGAGCCCTATACGTACATTATTCTGCTCACGGCCAAAGGCTCGAAAGAGAACGTAGTATCGGGGTTCGAGGCGGGAGCCGATGACTATATTGTGAAACCATTCGACGAGTTTGAACTCCGTGCCCGCCTGAAAGCAGGTCACCGGATTGTTGAGCTGCAAACTGAACTGCTCAAGGCAAAACAGGATCTCTTACACCAGTCACTCACTGACGATTTGACGGGGATCATGAACCGCCGCGCCATACTCTCGCAGCTACGCCGGTCCATGGAGCGATCGAAGAGGACGGGGGAACTATTAAGCGTATCGCTCCTCGACATTGACCGATTCAAATCCGTAAACGATACTTATGGCCATCCCGCCGGCGATATCGTGCTAAAAGAATGCGCGAGGAAGATTCAATCCGTATTGAGGCCCTACGATTTGTTCGGGCGATTCGGCGGCGAGGAATTCATGGTCATAACGCCGGATATCGTCGAGACCGCCGCTTCGGTAGCCTACGAACGAATCCGGGAGGCCATCGAAAACAGCACGATTGCACTACCCAACGGCTCACTGGCCATCACGGCCAGCCAGGGTGTGGCCCTCTGGAATGGTGAGGAGACGATGGACGAGTTTATCTCCAGGGCCGACCAGGCTTTGTACAAGGCAAAAGACGCGGGGCGGAACTGCATCGAATTTGCGTCGGAGTGTGCAATCACCCATGACTAGAGCATTTTAGGTAATTCAGGAAGCGGCCGAGACCGTGACCGAATCACCATCATTGATTCGAGACAGTTCCGAGGGGTCGCCTTCCAGCTTTCCAAGTAGGTTGACTGAAGTCACGAGGCGGCATTCGTTGCCCGTCGAGGCGGGGGTCGGTCCGTAGGGCAGCGCCAAACTGCTTCCTTGGACCCAATAGCAGATGGTCCCGGGGTCGACTACGTCCGTAGCGTTCGCTTCGAGTTCTACCGTCGCCGGCAGGGTAAAGTAGACCTCCTCTCCCCACGTATTCGCCTGGGCCGTATGCGGCAGCGCGGCTATGATGGCTTTCGCAGTGGGCGTGTCCTCCAGCTGCGCAAATAGTTCTCCGCCCTCCCATGAGATAGAAATGCGCATCGTTTCGCTCTCCTTACGGTGAATGGCTAGCCTAGAGCATCTTAACTAATTATGAATACGCATCTACTTGTTGCGGCGTCGGTTGGCGGCGTCACAAAACCTCGCCATAGCGGTGCTATGCCCTCGGTTTTGTTCCTTGCCAGCCTTGTCCTCACCGGCGTATCTTCGCATCCATAATTAGTTAAAATGCTCTAGCGCGGCATAGCCGCAATCAAATCGCTCGAACTGATATCGAGCCAATGTCTTCTTTCCTGTCATTGCGACGGAGCGTAAGCGAGCGCGGCAATCTACTTCAGTTTGTAATGGAGCGTATGACCAACAAGACATCTTCATGCCAGCATCCGAATGAGTCGAACTAGGGCGCGAGGGCCTTGGCGATGCGGGCCGTTAGTTCGCGGTGATGGTTTAGGTTTTTGGTTCGGTCGGTCTGGATTTCGATGATGGCTGAATCGTGGGCGTCGAGGGCGCAGGTGTACGCGGCGGCGAGGTCGTGCGGGGTTTGAGGTTGCATGTAGGACAGGCCGAAACCCTCGGTGTGGCTGCGGAAGTTCATGCCATGGGGCGTTCCGAAGTGGGTCTCGAAGTGTTTGGTTTGGTCGTGTATGGAGAGGAAGGAAAATATCCCGCCCCCGTCGTTGTTGATGATGAGGAGGATGACGGGAGTTTCGGAAGTTTTCACGAGGGCCAGGGAGTTTAGATCGTGAAGGGCCGCGAGATCTCCCAGGATGGCGGTGACCGGTGCGCCGGTTGCGCGGGCGATGCCGGTGGCGGTGGCGATGTTGCCGTCGATGCCACTGGCGCCGCGGTTGGATATGACGCGGTTGGTCGCGCCGCTCGTTGCGCTGAACATATCGGCGTCGCGGATGGGCATGCTGTTGCCTAAGAAGAGGACGCTGTCTTCGGGGGTTTGGCTCGTTATCCGGCGGGCGGATCCCGCTTCGCTTAGTTGCTGATCGGTGTCGAGCGCGTTGGCGATGCATGCTTCTACGGCGGCGGAGGATTGCCTCAGTCCGGCGCGCCATGCCTTGTCGCAGGGGGAGAGGTCGATGCCGCTGAGCGCGTTCGCGAAGGCCTTGGGTGTGGCTTGGATTCGATGGGTTGTCGTGTGCGCGGGATCGAGGCGCTCGGGGTGTCCGTCGACGCGGATGTAGGCCTTCAGGGGTGTACGTGCTGAGAATTCTAAGAAGGCTTTCGAGACTATCGCGCCGCCGAGGTGGAGGACTACTTCGGCATCGTCCAGCCCGCAGCCGTTTTCCCCTTGGGCGAGTAGGTGGTGGTAGTGGTGGACGGTGTGGGCGTAGGTATCGGTTAACCGCAACCCGGAGGTCACGTCTGGAAGCAAGGGCCATCCAATTGATTTCGCCAACGCGATGACCGCGTCCGAATCGGCCTTCGAGGAGAGTTGGCCCGCGACTAGAAGACCTTTGTCTGTATCGCGAATCGCTTGGATGACGGATTCGACTGCGTGGGGTTCGAGTGAACTCCCCGCCGCATACTCTGTAAAGGGCGCTCCGTGGGGCCGGTCTGTTGTTGTTGGTCTGGCGTTGAGGGTGTAGGGTTTTTCGGTGGGCGCCAGGGGTTCGCGAAACATGCAGTTCAGGTGAATGGGCCCGGGGTTGCCCGAGGTCCCCCGATGGACGCCTTGGCATAGCGCGGTCAACACGCTTTCCAGTGGGACCGCTTCGTCGGGGCAGGGGAAAATGTGAGCCCAGCGCACGTGGTTTCCGAATACATTCACTTGATCGATCGCCTGGTTGGCGCCGGTCTCTAGGAGTTCAGGGGGCCGGTCCGTGGTAAGTACGATGAGTGGGGTGTGGGACCTGCTGGCCTCGACGACGGCGGGCATGGCGTTGACGACGGCTGAGCCTGATGTGCAGATGAACACGGATGGCGCGCCGGAGCCTTTCGCCATTCCCAGCGCGTGGAAGGCGGCGGCGCGCTCGTCGAAATGAATGGTCTGCCGGAGGTCGTCACGCGCGGCTACGGCGAGGGTAAGGGGTGCGTTGCGTGAGCCGGGGGATAGGGAGAAGTCCTGCACGCCGTTCCGCGCGAGTTCGTCGATGATGAATGCGGCCCACGCGTGGTTTATGTTTGGCGCGGGGTCAATCATACGCGGTTGGCCGACTGGGCTTCTTCGAGTAGGCCGAGGAAACTGCCTAGCTTGTTTTCGACTTCTTCCCATTCGGCGACTGCTTCGGAACCTTCCACGATTCCCGCGCCCGCGTAGATACTCAGGGTGTCGCGCTGGACTAAGCCGGAGCGAATGGCTACAGCGAATTCGGCGGAGTCGAAGCCGACCCAGCCGACGGGTCCGGCGAACCATCCGCGTGAGAAGGGTTCGAGTTTTTCGATGGCTTTCAACGCGGCTTCCGTGGGAGATCCGCCGACGGCCGGTGTGGGGTGCAGAGCCGCTAAGAGTTCGGCGTCGCCGCCGGAATCCCACAGCATACCTTCGATGCGGGTGATGAGGTGCTGGCATTGGCGCAACACCAAGAGTTCGACCCGGCCATCCCCATGGAGGGCGCGGCAGCGTTCGTCGAGAATCTCACATATTTTCTCGAGAACCAGGCCGTGTTCGCGGCGATCCTTGTCGCTGCTGAGCAGGGCCTCGCCTAGGGCTTTGTCTTGATCGGGTGTTTCGCCGCGTGGGCGTGTCCCCGCGAGGGCCTCGGTCTGGATGTAGGTGTTTATCCGCTTGTAGAGGCGTTCGGGGGAAGCGCCTACGAGGGCGTGGCCGTGTTCGAACTGGAAGCAATAGTCGCAGGAATGGGCGGTATTCTCGGCGAGTTTCTTCAGGAGATTTAATGGATCGATATCGTCGTCAAAGCGCAGGTCGGCGCGGCGTGCGAGCACGGCCTTTTCCATTTCGGATCCGGCGAAGGCCCCGAGTAGTTTTTCGATCATCCCATGCCATTCTGTTTCGGTAGGCATGTCTTCCCGGGCACATAGGGCTGGTAGGTTTTCGCTGCGAATCGGCGCGCTGAATTGTAGGGTGTCGAGCGTGTGGAGTGCCGCGTCCAGTTCGCCGTCGATCCCTTCGGGCGTGATGAGCAGGTTGCACGCAAGCTGGTAGCATTGTTCCTTGCGTAGCAACTCGACCCTGGGTAGCGTGAATGAATAGGCGCCACAGGGTTCCCAACCGGGGGCGACTTCCGCCGCCGACGAAAACTGAGTGCCGCCGTAATATCGAAGGTTGGGGTAGGAGGAGGAGACATGCTGCTTCATGGATCGGAACGCGTCATCCAGTGTCGATAGATTCGAATCGTGGCAGCGATGCGCGGCACCCACGCCCGCCATGGCGAAGGAGTGATCTCGATCCGACCAGTAGGTTCGGGCGGCGTGATTTTGCCAGGAGAGCCAGTCGAGCGGTTCGACCTGGGGAATATCTTCTTCGACGCGCAGGATAGGGTTCCGGCCGGGCTCTCCCTCGATGGCGGCGGCGGCGATCAGGTTCTTCCGCAGGCGATCCAGGGCGGTCGTCATGGTATCTCCCGCGGCCACGTTATTTGTCTCCGAGGTAGAGCGTTGCGATGCCCATACTCAGCGGTAGGGCTTGCACGTTTGAGAAGCCGGCGTCGCGGAGTAGTTTGAGGAAATCCTCGCCGTAGGGGAAGGATTCTACGCTGGCGTTGAGGTAGCGATAGGCCTCGCGGTCGCCTGAAATCAAGCCACCGATGAAGGGCAAGATATGGCGAAAATAGAACAGGTACAGTGTGCGAAATGCCCGGTTTTTCGGCAGAGAAAACTCAAGGATGAGTGCGCGCCCACCGGGTTTCAGGATGCGCCGAATCTCCCGCAATGCTAGGGGTACGTCGGGCACGTTACGAATGCCGAAGGAGATGCTTGCCGCGTCGAAGGCGGCGTCTGCGGAACCGATGGCGCAGGCGTCGCTTCGCATCATGGCGAGATGGTCGGTGAGGCCGGCGTCTTTGACTTTTTTGTTCCCGAAACGGAGCATGTTGGCGGACATATCAAGTCCGACGCCGCCGACGACCTTGGGACTTCCGCGGTAGAGGGCTAACAAGACGTCGCCTGTGCCTGTGGCGAGGTCGAGGATGCGCTGGTTGCTGCGTTCGGGAAGATGGGCGCATAGGCGCTTGCGCCACGCGACATCCTGGCGAAAGGAGAGGAGGCGGTTAAGCAGATCGTAGCGGAAAGCGATGCGGTCGAACATGCGCCACGAATCGTTTTTCGGTAGCGTGTGTGACGTGTTGCTCTGGGATTGGGTTTGCAAATGGACTGTACTTTCCGAGTCGAATTGTCCTTGGAAGCGCTGAAGAGTGCTGATTATACTTGGGATCGACGTGCATGATCACGCCGAGGAGTGACGGGCGCTGTGGGTGTGTGGCTGGAGGCCCGGAACAGGGCCGGGGAATTGGTGGGAGGAGCTTGCAGGTATGAGCCTCCCCTTTCCCTGGGGGGGTATGCGTGGGAGCTTTCTGATTGTTGGAGTGGATTCTCCGTATCCCCTTCGGGGAAATTCATGTGGAAACGTGACCGGGAGAATCGCTTCGCTCATCCCCCGGCTACATGCCGCATCCCCTTCGGGGAAATGGGCGGTCGGCTCCTAGGAAACTCTCGTGATCTCAGGGCTGCTTTTCAGTCAAGTGCATAAATGTGGGACCGCCGAGGGCGGCGGTCCCACATTCAGGTGCTTTCGTTTAATCTGAGTTTCTTCCACAATTTGCCCGCGGCACAGGGGTGGTAAAGTGTTAGGATGTGGAGCGTTCTTGCAGGAACAGCTCGGCGGCGTTGTGGGTGGTGGCGGTTCGTAGATCGTCTAGATCTATGCCTATGGTTTCCGCCAGCGATTCCGCGGTCAGTTGGACGTGAGCGGGCTCGCAACGTTTGCCGCGCACGGGTTGTGGCGCGAGGTAGGGGGCGTCGGTTTCGACGAGTAGTTTTTCTAAAGGGACGAGGCGGGCCGCGTCCCGCAGTTCGACGGCTTTCGGAAACGTGACGTTGCCTGCAAATGAAATGTGAAAGCCCCAGGAAAGGGTTCGCTCGACGAAGGCTGCGTCTCCGGCGAAGCAATGCATGACGCCGCCGGGCAGCCGTGTATGGTACTCATCGAGAATCGCGCAGAGGTCGTCGGTGGATTCGCGGTTGTGGATGACTACGGGGAGCGCTAACTCGGCGGCTAACTCGAGTTGACTGCGGAATCCCTCCGCTTGGACGTCTCTCGGGGTGTCGTTGTATTTGAAGTAGTCGAGTCCTATTTCGCCGATGGCGACAACGCTGGGCGCACGGGCCATGGCACGCAGTTCGTCGAGCGCTTCCGGGGTGACTGTCGCCGCGTAATAGGGGTGGATCCCTACGGCGGCATATACGTTTGGGCGGATGAGCGTGGTGGCCGCGCGGCTGGATGCTAAATCGTCGCCAATGACCACCAACCATTCGACGGTATCGAGGGCGCGCTGGATGACTTGATCGCGGTCGTCGTCGAATTTTGCGTCTTGCAGGTGGCAGTGCGAATCGACCAAGGGCATCAGTTCTGCGTACCCTTGTCGCCCGGGTTATCTTTCCGTGCGCCGCCACCGGAACGCCTGCGGCGACGTCGCTTCCGCTTGGCCTGGCCTTCGGTCTTTCCTTCAGCCTTGGCCGGGGCCGCGGATCCTGTTTCGGAGGGCACGGCCTTGCTTGTTTCGGTTTTCTCTTCGCCCGGGGACTGTTCGTTGGATCGATTCTTCGCGTCGACCTCGGAAGCTGGCCTACGGCCCCGGCCTCGATCACGGCGGGAACGGCCTTTCCGTTCGCCGCGCTGGCGCGATTCGCTGGCCTTCGGACCCGGCGATCCGTCATTCTTCTCCGCGCCGCCGGAACCCTCTCCCCCACTGGCCTGTCTATTATTCGCGATGACTTCGGCCGCACCCTCGGCGTTCGCTTCCATCTTGTCGCGGACTTGGGCGAGATCCTGGGGTTTGGGGGCCGCCGGGCGTTTTCGTTGGCGCTTTTCCTGGGTATAGAGATCGTTTTCGTAACTGAGGCAGCACATGAGGCGTCCGCACTGGCCGCTCAATTTCGCGGGGTTGAGCGACAGGTTCTGCTTCTTCGCCATCTTCATGGAGATGGGGATAAAGTCGGTCATCCAGGTGGTACAACACAGCTCTCGGCCGCAGGATCCGATGCCCCCGACCATTTTCGCCTCGTCGCGCACCTGAATGTGGCGCAGCTCGATGCGGGTCTTGAGCTCTTGGGCTAGGTCGCGCACGAGCTCGCGAAAATCGACTCGATCTTCGGCGGTAAAGTAGAAGATGACCTTGCGCCGGTCGAAGCCGTATTCGCATTCAACCAATTTCATGGGCAACTCGCGCTCGCGGATCTTCGTGCGGCACAACCCCTTGGCGCGCTCCTCGTCGTCGAGGATTTGACGGTGCGTGATGTTGTCGTGATCGGTGGCGGCGCGCACCACGGTCATTTTGTATCGTTTTTCTGCTTCGGGCGGACACTCTTCGGGCGACAGGACGCAGACGCCGTACTCTAAGCCGCGGTCGCTGCGGACCACGCAGGGGTCGTCTCGCGTCAAGGGCACGTTTCGGCTAATAAAGGTATGTACGCGGTGGGGCTTTCGCAGCCGCACCTTTACGGTTTGCATGTGATCATACTCCTGGCCCGCCGCTAAGGAGCGAGGGCGAAAAAGAGATCGCGAAATACGCGCTCTTCGTTAAGAAATCGTTCCAAGTAGAGCCGTGCCTTACTGATGGCGCTGATCGGATCGTCGAGCGGCCCGGCTGATTCTAGCAGGGCTTCCTGATCCCGATTTAGAACATGGGTGGCTTCACCGGTGGCGTGGTAGACCAGGGCGTCGCGGTACCATGTTTCAAACAAATAGAGGTGCTCCATTATATCACGACGGCACAGGGCATCTACCAGTGCCATCTGTTCTTCTTTAATTCGCTCGCGGTCTTCTTTGGAGATTTCCTGCTTGTCTACGGGATCGCCGTCTGACTTTACGCCCGCCTCGATTGAGGATTTGTGGGCAGAAAGGTATTTTCCGAACTCTTCGGAAATGGCCAGGGGATCTTCTCCGGCGGACAAACGCCCGACGATATCGAGTACGACCGAGCGTTTCCCGGTATCGACCAAGTCGAAGGCGCGGGACATTTGCCCCTGAGATAGAGAGGCTGCGGCCTCGGCGGCTTCACGCGGTAACTCCCGGTCGCGGCAGAGGATTTCGAGCACGGTGTCGGGGCGTAACGCTCCGAAACGGACTCGCTGGCATCGTGAGCGAATCGTGGGGAGCAGTAATTGGGGAAATTCTGTGATCAGAATAAATAACGTCTGGCCGAGGGGTTCTTCCAGGGTTTTGAGCAGGTGGTTTTGCGCTGGGCCACGCATCCGCTCGGCGTCCATGATGATGAAGATGCGCCAATCGGATTCGAAGGGCTTGAGGGCGGCCATCTCAACGATGCCTTCTATCGCGCCTACGTCGATGTTCCGGGATTTTTTGACGGGGACGACGACTTGGATATCGGGGTGGTTCGAGTGCGCGATTTTCTTGCAGGGGAGGCATTGACCACAGGCGTCTTGACCTTCGGCCTCGCAGTTCATCGCTTTCGCCAACTCTAAGGCGGTGAGGCGCTTGCCTACCCCGGAGGGTCCCCAGAAAAGGAGGCCGTTGGGGATGCGGTCCCGCGCAATCATGTTGCGTAGCAGGCGTAGGGGCACATCTTGATCGCGTATATCGGTAAAAGCCATTTGGCCCCTATGATGGGGCAAAGCTTGGGGTCGACGCAAGGTATGGATTCACGCCGGTGGCCTGATGGAAAATTTGCTGTGTTGGCGAGTCGTTTCTTGCGATCTCTGGATCATGGTTTTCCTAGTTGCCTTATTTTCCAGAGTGCGAAGACGGCCGGGTACACGGTGAGTTCGAGTAGGAAGGAGGTCGACAGGCCGCCTACCATCGGGGCGGCTATCCGCCTCATGACGTCGGCGCCGGTCCCCGTGCTCATCATGACGGGCATGAGCCCTATGAAGGTTGTGAGAACGGTCATCAGTTTGGGGCGGATGCGTTTGGCCGCACCTTCGACGATGGCTTCTTCTAGGTCGGCCAGGTTTCTTAGCTTGCCTTCTTCTTTCCTGCGTCTATGGGAAAGTTTCAGGTAGAGGAGCATGATTACTCCGGTTTCGGCGTCGAGTCCAGCGAGGGCGATGATCCCTACCCACACGGCGACGCTCATGTTGTAGTCGAGCAGATACAACAGCCATACGGCCCCGATGAGGGAGAAGGGCACGGCGAGCATGACGATCGCCGTTTCGATCATGGATCGGGTGCTGAGGTATAGGAGGGTGATGACGATCAGGAGGGTGATGGGGATTGCTATTTTTAATCGTTCCTTGGCGCGCTCGAAGTATTTGAATTGGCCGGCCCAGTCTATGCGTACGCCCGCGGGTAGGCTTATGCGTTCGGCGACGACGTCGCGGGCATCGTGGACGTAGTCGGCGATGCCGCGGTCTTTTACGTCGACGAATACGAAACCGACGAGCTGGCCGTCTTCGCTCCGCACCATGGGGGGGCCGGTTACGAAATCGAGGGTGGCGATCTGCGCGATGGGGATGTGGGCTCCGGAGGGGGTCGATACGAGCACGCGTTTGAGGGCTTCGGGGTCTTCGCGGAATTGCCGGGCGTAGCGGATGGATACCGGGTAGCGCTCGCGCCCTTCTACGGTTTCGGTGGCCTCGATTCCGCCGACGGCGGCCATGACGATGTCGGTCACGTCTTGGATGGTCATGCCGTAGCGGGCGGCTTCTTCTCTCTTGATGTTGAAGTCTAGAAAATAGCCGCCGGTGCTTCGTTCCGCGAATGCGCTTCGTGTGTAAGGGCTTGTCCGCGGGTCTTGTTGAAGCGCTTGTTCGATCTGGACGCTTAGATCTTCGATTTCGTCGAGTGAGTTGCCGAAGACTTTGATTCCGAGGGCGCTGCGAATTCCGGTTGATAACATTTCTGTTCTGGTTTGAACGGGCATCCACCAGATGTTGGGCATGCCGGGGTAGCGAAGCTGTTCGTCCATTTCTTGGACGAGGCTGTCCCAGGTGACTCCCTTACGCCACTCCTCTTTTGGTTTTAGGATGACGACGGTTTCAACCATGGACATCGGCGCTGGGTCGGTTGCGGTCTCTGCTCGCCCGATTTTTCCGAACACGGATTCGACTTCAGGAAATTTGCGGAGCTGTTTGTCCATGGATTGAAGGACGGTGGTTGCCTCGGTGATGGACATGCCGGGAAGGGCGGTGGGCATGTATAGGATGGAGCCCTCGTTGAGGGGGGGCATGAACTCGTTTCCCAGGCGAAGGAAGGCGGGCACGGTCGTGATCATGGCGAGGAGGGCTAGGGAGATGACTAAGCCGCGATGGCGCACGGTGAATCGCACGACGGGGGTGTAGAGGAATATGAGAAGGCGGTTCAGGGGATTTCGCTCTTCCTTGAGTATGCGGCCTCGGATGAATAGGACCGCGAGGGCGGGGGTCAAGGTAACGGCCAGGATGGCGCCGAAGCCCATGGAGTAGGTCTTGGTGTAGGCGAGCGGTCGGAAGAGGCGGCCTTCGGTGGCTTCGAGGGTGAACACGGGGAGGAAGGCGACGGTCATCACGAGTAGGGAGAAGAAGACGCTGGGCCCTACCTCTTGCATGGCGCGAATGACTGCTGCTTTGCGGTCTTGGACGCGGCCTTCTTTTTCCCAGGTTTCGAGATGCTTGTGTATGTTTTCGATAATGATGATGGAGGCGTCGACCATGGCTCCGACGGCGACGGCGATGCCGCCGAGTGACATGATATTTGCTGTGATGTTCTGTTGGGCCATGAGGATGAAGGCGAGCAGTACGGCTATAGGCAGTGTGATGATCGGCACGAGCGCGGATCGTATGTGGAGGAGAAAGACGGCTATCACGATGCTGACGACGATCATTTCTTCGATCAGCGTGTTGCGGAGGGTATCGACGCCGCTCAGGATGAGGTCGGATCGGTCGTAGGTTACGACGAGTTCGACGCCGGGCGGCAGGGAATCTTTGACGTCTTCGAGGCGGGCTTTGACGTCGTTGATGACGGTTAACGCGTTTTCGCCGTATCGCATGATGACGATGCCGCCGGCGACTTCGCCTTCGCCGTTTAGTTCGGCGATTCCGCGGCGCGTGCCGGGGCCGATTTGAACGGTCGCGATGTCGCGTATGTAGACGGGCATACCGTTTTTGCCTACTTTGACGGGGATGGTTTCGATGTCCTCGACGGACTGAATGTAGCCTCGACCGCGTATGAACTGTTCGTGTCCCGCTATCTCGATGGCTCGGCCGCCTGCATCGAGGTTGGAACGGCGCACGGCCTCAGCAATCTTCTTGATCGATAGGTCGTAGGCGAGCAGTTTATTGGGGTCGAGTGCGATCTGGTATTGCTTTACGTGGCCGCCGATGGAGGCAACCTCGGCGACGCCTTCGACGCTTTCGATCCAATAGCGTAGATACCAGTCTTGCAGGGTGCGTAGGTCGGCGAGGTCGTTTTGACCGGTTTTGTCGACGAGGGCGTATTCATAGACCCATCCGACCCCGGTTGCGTCGGGGCCGAGGGATGGTGTGACGCCTTCGGGCAGTTCTCCGGATAGCGAGTTGAGGTACTCCAGCACTCGGCTTCGAGCCCAATAGATGTCCGTGCCGTCCTCGAAGATAACGTACACGAAGGAGAGTCCAAAGAAGGACTGTCCTCTTACGAATTGAACGTTGGGCGCTGCGAGCAGGGAGCTCGATATGGGGTAGGTGATCTGATCTTCGATGAGATCAGGGCTTTGTCCTGCCCACTCGGTCAAGATGATCACTTGGGTGTCGGATAGATCTGGAATCGCATCCAGGGGGATGTTTCGCAGGGAGTAGTAGCCCCATAGCGCCAGCGCGCCCACGGTCAAAAGCGTGAGGAAGGGGTTGCGCGCGCAGGTGCCTATGAGACGCTGAATGGGGCCGTCGGCGGGAGAGGATGTGCTTACCATTTGTCGAGTCCCGACTTCAGTTTGCTCTCGGCGGCGATCAGGAAGTTTGCTGAGGTGACGACAGTCTCCCCGCTCGAAAGGCCGTCAAGCACTTCGATCCAGTCTTCGTCGCGGAGGCCGGTCTCGATGGTGCGCGGTTGAAAACGACCGTCGCCCAGGTCAACGAATACGACGTGATCTCGGCCCGCATACATGACGGCGCTCTCCGGGACGATGAGGCGTTCGCCCAAGGGTACGACGATGTTTACATTGGTATACATGTCCGGTTTGAGAAGGCCATCGGTGTTTTCGGCTTGAATGCGGATTCCTGCGGTGCGCGTCTCGGGATTCAGGTAGGGATGGATATGGGAGACGGTGCCCTCGAATTCACGGCCGGGCATGTAGGAAAGGGTGATGTTTGTAGCTTGGCCCATTTCCACGAGCGATAACTCAGACTCGTAGATTTCCGCCTCAACCCACAGCGTAGACAGATCGGCGATTCGGTACAGCAATTGGCCCGTCTCAACGGCGCTTCCTTCGAAAATGTTCTTTTCCATTATGGTGCCGGTTGCCGGAGAGAGGTAGGGGAGATACTCGACCGGATCTCCTTTTTTTCGAATCGAGGCTATCGTTGAGGCGTCGAGACCCCAGAGTCGAA
The DNA here is from genome assembly GCA_029937645.1 of Candidatus Hydrogenedentota bacterium. GTDB lineage: Bacteria > Hydrogenedentota > Hydrogenedentia > Hydrogenedentales > JAPYPO01. The sequence continues at coordinate 821 of JAPYPO010000049.1, read as the reverse complement.
GTCGGGTTTCAGCCGCTTCGGCCAGTCGGGTGCCGGAGCCTGGGCGGTCTTGGGCTCTCCGAAGGGCTCCGAGGTATTCTTCTTGGGCGGACCACAGTTCGGGGCTAAAAAAGGTGAAGAGTCGTTGCCCCTTCTTTACGTGTTTTCCGGTATAGTCTGCGTCCAGCGCGCCGATCCACACGTCGAGCTTCAAGGTCACGTCTTTGATTCTGGTCTCGTCGGGCACGATGGTTCCGACGGCCCGAATCGTCTTTACAATATCTTGGCGGCGAACGGTATCCGTCTTCACCCCAATGAGCTGCTGGCGCTGCGCGTCCACCCTGATGACGCCTGTTTCCACTTCCTCGCGGGTAACCGAAATGAGATCCATTGCGCAGATGGGGCAGGTCCCCGGCGCGCCCGCATGGACGCTGGGGTGCATGGAGCAGGACCAGTGGGAAATCCCGGTTTGATCGCCACTCGATCCTTCCACGCCCGACGATGCCAGGAGGACCTTCGGTTCTCCCGTCGTCCCTTCGATGACGAAATCTATGTGGAGCATGTCGACGGTCCGCACGTCGCCTGGAATGCTCCACTCCCCCACTCTGGACAGCGGAATGTTGGCTTGGTAAATCCCCGGGCGGACTTCGGCGAGGGCGTGGAGGGCATCCGTCTTCAATCGGACCGACGCCCCTTCCAGGGGAATTCCGGAGGTATCGTGCAGGTCGAGTGTGACTTCGTTGTCGCCGACGCGCGGGACCTCCGGTTCCCATTCCAACCCCATCGTGAGGATGCCGATCTGAAGGGCGCCGGACGAGCCGTCCCCGGGGGCTGTATCTCGC